>BPTO01000269.1 GCA_023705985.1 Candidatus Heimdallarchaeota archaeon
AAAGTGAATCAGCCTGTAAGTTAAAAAATTGAAAGAATAGCACCTTAAGAAGAAAAAGTAGTCTTAGAGTTAGACAATGCATAAATTGTTTGATTTTTCACCTCTAAAATTTTTTCACAAGAAATAGAAGTAGGGTCTTTTTGGGTTTCCTAAAATAAGAAGATTTTTTCTTGCGGTTTTAAGACTTGTAAAAGTTTACATTAGAAAAGTGTGTATTAATGTCATAATCCCAAGGATGATTGTTCCACCACCAATATATGGTTGTAATTTTCCTAAGGGCAGATATTTCACCGTAAACACTGCAAAAGGAACAGAAATTGCTGTTCCTACAAATAAGGCTATCAATAGAGGAATGTCAATGTGAGAACCATTAAAACTGAAGTATATAATCAAGGATGCTACACAGACTACTGCTTCAGAAAATGAAGTGGAGGCTACTGCTTGACGGGGATTACGATCAGTCATTATTTGACCAGAAGATATTAAAGGACCATATCCTCCACCGCTTAGTCCTTTGTTAAAAGACGCAACAATTCCAATAAGTGAAATCTTTTTCCAAGAGAATTTCCATTTAATCTTCAAAAGAACAAAAAACCCAACAAGAATTACAAGAATACCAATGTAGGTTGAAACAACAGTAGAAGTAACACTTATTGCAAGAGAAGCAGCAGCTATTCCCCCAGCAATACCAAAAAGAGAAAGAACAACAACGATTTTTGCATCTTCAGTCAACTTAAATCTTTTATCACTTTCTTTATCAAATTTGATAGCAAACTCTGCATTGCCGACATAGTGATGTAACATTGCAGCTGTAAATCCACTAAAAATCTCTGTAATAAGTACAACAGGAATTAAAACTACTGGATCTACATCAATAAAAAGAAGAATAGGCACGAGAATTGTACCATAACCACCACCCATTGAACTGTCAATATATTGACAGATTAAGGCTATAAGAGCTATAATGAAATAAAAAAGTATAACATTCATTCTAATCACTTGAAGTGGAGGTTTAAACATTTTTTGAATCTACATATTAATTTTGTGTCACCTCTAGAGTTTTCCACAGGAAATAGAGGTATATCCTTCTTGGAAAGGGTTCAATACAGAAAGGAAACTTCTAAAAAGGTAGGGAAGGAAGAAACATATATACTCCCTTCTAATAACTCTACCTTTTTGTACATTATACCTCTAAAGTGTAAGTTTCAAGCATTAAAGACAAAACAACAATATTCATTTGTGAAATGTTTATGAACACTCAGGGATTATTCTAGAATAAAAAAATACTTGACCAGTGGAAATTACCTTTTAAAAAGACTAGAGCTTGTTAAGCACCTGTATAACCACTGGAAAACCTACTTTATTAGAAAGTAAATGTGTTTTAATACCACACATAACTCAAAATCAATAAATTCTAAAGCTTTAAACCTTTTCAATGTTTTTTTAATAATAATAGTGTTCAATCATTATAAATTTCTATATGATATTCTATATTCAGTTATTCAGTATATACAAATCATTAATTAAAAGGTCTATAACTATGAAATAGATATGAAAATACCGAATGTTAGGTATATGTTTGGTGAGTTTGGTATAAGTAAAATCCTATCTAATTAATCCTGAAACTTATCTCTATTTTTTCAAATTAACAGTTAAAAAGAAGATATTATTCTATTCTAATCATCCTCTTATTTTTTTTACGCAGCACAAACATACCACTGTTTGCAGTTTCAGTATATTTGAGAATTATGACCCCATTTAGTACATACACAAACTTCAGTTTTTTCCTTTAGAACCAAAAGATTAATTAATCTTTTTCATTCAAACAACCTTTATCTGAAAATAAGTACTAAATCTATTTTGGATCGAAGTATTCTTAAAATCATTATCTATTGTAATAAAGTCATCACATTGATAAATTAAACAACAAATTAGATGAACTAAGTCAATTACTCCAATCATTTTTGTATAATTATTGTTATATTCTCGAACTATTTGTCTTGGTGGGGTTTCATATAGAATTTGTTCTACTAATTTGCTAGTATCACCTGGTAGATCTATATAGGTAAGCTCTATGTCTAAAGCTTCCAATGCAAATAATTGATCCTCTATCTTATGAACTATTTTTTTGTGAACGTCTTTTGGTAAATCTGTGGCAGTAGGATTGTCTTCAAAGAAATCTTGGGCAGCTTTGTATATGCTTGTTCGAATAAACTCAAAAAAAACATACTGACTAATTACAATTTCTGATTTTGACTGAATTAAGTTTTCAATTATAGATAAAGACTTACTGTAATTTCTATCAAGCTCATTTAAAGCTGCATAAATGACACAAGTATCCAGAAAGCACTTCTTTAACATTTCAATCATTCATCATTTTCAAGAATGGATATCTTTGATATTGGACCTATCTCTTTTATTCTTCTTCGTAAAAATTTAATCTTCTCTTCAGTATCTTTCAATTGAGGAATTGTATTTTGGGGAATATTTGTTAGTCTCCCCTTACCTGTAATTGATTGTCTTAATGGTATACAAAATTCATCTTCTATCTTGGGAGTCAGGTTTTTAAATAAATCCATCACTTCTTCAAACTTCCTGTCTATTGATTTTAAATATCTTACGATGATGTTTGAGTTGTCTTCTTGATTTCTAAGACCATCAGATATTTGCTCAATTTCATATAGTATCTGATCTTGTAAAGTTAAACCTTTTGAAACCGAGATACTTTCCATTTGATATTTTCTTGTTAATTCAGCGATATAATCTTGTATTCCTTTATAATGAGGTTCCTCAAACCATTCAGTGGGTTTCTTGCTTCCCTTCTTTATCTCTTCCATTATCTTTTCAAGAATAGTAAAATCCTCGAATCGATCTTTATAAATTGACATTTATCTTTTTCTCCTTGATAAACAAACTAGCATCCTCAACTAGAACATTGAAGAAATCAATAAGATTTAAATTTGGATCACATGGACATTCTTTTTCTATAATAAAGGTTTCTTTTCTCAATATCAAGTTGTATTTAGCTTCATTGTCATCTTTAGAAATAGTAAATTGTAGTTCAGTTGTATTAATGGAGCATTTCGTTGTTACTTTAACAGCACTTATTTCTGAAAGCATTTTGCTTATAATTTCATTGTCTAAATTGAAAATTAAACCCATTTTGAATTTACTGTTCTTCAGTGGTATTTTAAATTCATTCGATATCACTGAAATTAAAGATGTTAAACTTTTATCAATGTGCTTTATATCATCAATATTGAATGCTTTGATTAACTCACTTGATTCTGCAATTACTCTAGATTTGATAGGACCCGTAGGATAATCAACTTTGATATAATTTGTACCAATTCTGATAGAAAAATTATACTTTCTTGATTCCACAGTTATTATTGGAATATTTTCTTTAAGAAAGCTATATATTATCCTATTTGATTCTGCATCTAGCATCATTGATTTCAAAAATCCAACTTTAAGATTTTCAACTAATGAAATCATTAATTCTTCAAATTTATCATCAGGTTCTTCTTGAAATAACATTTCACAATGGAATCTTGTGATTTGATCTTTGAGTTCCATATATCTGTCACTCTACTTTTTTTCTTATGTATTTTTAAGTCTGTCTGACAATTTAGAGACAGTTAATTATAAAAATACACATAACGTATATAATAGACAATAATAAATGTATGTTTTAAAGTATAATTAAACGGCAAAAGCAATTTGACATATACCAAATTGGCACAAGTTTATTCTTCAATATTTAACAATTTCAAACGAAAACAATCTTTTTTCGTTGACCTACATATTTTTTTACACTCATCATGTACTGTTTACTTTGATGTCTATACAAAGTCTAAAATTGAAAGTAATAAGATATTTGTAAGGCATATCTTTTTATATGTATGGTTACTCATAATTAAGTAGTCAAAAATCTTCATTTGAAAAGTAATGTCATTTAA
>BPTO01000270.1 GCA_023705985.1 Candidatus Heimdallarchaeota archaeon
TGTTGAAATATTTTTTCGAAATGTATTTACTTGGTTATTTGTGAATCGCCCAAATTCTTGATTATGAGAGTCCAAAATATCTGGTATATTAGAAGTAAATTTCGTTGAGAACTCTTCAACAGTTTTTTGTCCATCATTGAGGGTAGAAGTAAAGACTTCCCTTAATTTTGACAACTTCTTTTTGATTTCTTTCACTTCATTTCCTAAACTATCTGTATGTGACTGCTTCCATTCTTCAATTACAGATTTCTGGTTTTCTGTAGATTCAGATATTGTTTCATTTAGTTTTGTTTTATTTTCATCGGTTAAGTTAGCTAGTTTAGTATTTAGTGCGACAAATTTGTTCTGAATGATAGTTGCCATACTTCCGTAATACTGTTCCAAATCATCTAATCCACTTAATGTTTCCTTGAAAGTAGTTATATCACTTTCCAGATCGTTGATACTACTTCTTACTTTTTCTAAATTCTTATCTATTTTTTCTGACACTTTTATCACCTAAAAATCTAATTCTTTTTCTAAATCATCTAATGAAACTTTCTCATCTTCTGTTTGTTCAACTTCGATTTCCATCATTTTCTGTTCTTTCTCCTCATATTGCATTGAGTTAAAGTATTCATGATGGATACTATCAGTATCAAAAGTAACAAGTGCTTTTTTTCGTATTCTATCGAAATAGGTAACATCACTCATTTTCCTGCAACATTCTAAGCAGGATTTAATGTAACCACGAATAGCATATTCATTTCCTTCTTGTGGTATTGAAAAAGCTAATTTTTCAAACTGGTCGGCAGCTCTTGTATTAGACCTTTTTGCTTTTAAATCTTCATTCACCAGTTCATAATAGATTCCTGATTTAACGTATAACTTCGCTGCAAAATTATAACTTTTTTCTTCGAATTCTCTAGCTACTTCTTCACAGACAATACCCGCTTGTTCAAAGTCTGAAACTACCTCAAAGAGTGTAGCATTAATTAGTGCAAGATCGTAAGCGAATTGGAACATTTTTTGTTCTATTCCAGTCTTTATAATAAACCTAAGTTTTGACGCTATGACAAAATCAGCTAGCTGGTCATGAATTTTCGCTGTTAAACTCTTGATTTGCTCTATTTTGTATATACTAGGTGTAATACCAACCTGCAATTCCGTAATAATTGCTTCAAGATTAACTATTAGAGTTGGAAGTGGTCCATAAAGCCTTTCACGGAATTTCAGAGCGCTTAGAAAACCCTCTTGAACTAGTCTTAAATAGTCATTTCCCACCCACAAAATTCCTTTCTTCTCTAAGTTTTTGAGAACATCAATTGGTATATAATTTGTTATTTGTTCTAGAGGAAAAAGATTGTCATTATAAGAGGGAAATTCAACAAAAGCTTTTTCTTCTTCTACAGATAAGTCAAGTAATTTTGATAAATTGCGCTCAACAAAATCATCAATAGTTAGGTCTTTGGATATAAAAGCAATTCCAAGATTAATATCAAAATATGTTCTTTGACTATTGGTAACAATGTTTAAGGCCCCTTTTGAGACTAAAGTTGGAAATTTACGCCGTAAATATATCTCAGCTTCTGACACAGATAAGGGCTCAGTACGTAATATCTTCGAAACTTCAGTTAATTGTTTTTGATAATCAAAATCGAACAGATATTTCTCATTAAACGCGCTTATTGTTACAATGTTGAAATTATTTTCATGGATTTTTTTCAAGATAGATGCGAAGATTGGATAAAAATCTTGATTATCAGTTAACTTGAATAGATGTAGGTTATCAAAGAAGAAATAAAGGTATGTTTTCGTAGATTTGAGTTTTTGATCTATTTTTTCAAGACTCTCCATGAACTTAGTTGTATAGAGTTCAATTATCGTTTCTCCTGAAGATAGTTTTGTTTTCTCTCCCAAGAAAGGGAGACTATCACCTAATTTTCTTTTTCCTACCTTTTCTAGAACAGATCGCCAATCAGGTGTCATATCATCAATTTGATTTTTCCATTCTTTAAAGAAATTCTGTAAAGTCTTTACATCAGGAATTAAATTCATAATATGGGCTTGATCTCTCCTCCCAGTAATCGAAGAAGCCAGTTTTAGTAGTAAAGAGCTTTTCCCTGTTCCCTCATCGCCAACTATCAGAAAAGAATGGATATCGGATTTGTTTTGCTTATATTCAGAAATAGAATTGATAAAACTGGTTGTTATGTCTGTTTGTCCAATAAAATCACTTGGTTGACATGGTGTAAAAATCTCTTTAATATCAAATGACATAAAATACCCCTACTGCAGCATATACTGATAGTAATCCATTTTATATATATTAATACTGCTCTTGTACTAACTTAAATTTTTGTCTGTCTTTAACACATAAAACCTTGATCAGTTATTTATTCGCTCTATTTCCCATCATCCGAAATAGATAAAAGGATTAGTTACAAAGTAAACATACTTACTCCGAGGTGATAAAATGACAACAGGTGAACGCTTTGTTAAAGCATTTACTAAAGAATCCAATGGATGGATTCGAAACTTATGGCATAACCTACAAAGGAGGAAGTATCTTTGTTCCGGAAGCATCAAAGGACCTTAAAAACGATTTACTCTTTCTTATAGACCTTTTAAATCAAAGTATGTTGATTGTTTACAATCAATTGAATGATAAACAACGTATTATTTTCTTTGAAGCATCCAATATCCTTAGAGAGGAAGATACTTCTCTTAACAAGTTAGCAGAAAGAATTTCGAAGAAGAGATCTATCTCATTTTCAACAATAAAATGGAATCTGACAAAATTACGCGATATGGGATTATTTGCGACAAATGGTTCTCGAGGAAACACGAAAACCACAACAGAACTAACTGATTTAGGTGCCACTATGTCAAAAATGCTGACAATAACAAAGAAGTGATAGTTAGATGAAAAACAATAAATGCAACTTGAAAAATCAATTAAATGTAATTATATGTTGAAGGAAGAACTAAAATCTTACAAACGTTCAGGAGCTATCTTAGAGAAAACTTTCAGACTTGCTCTAGAACTTACAAAACCAGGAATAAAATTGTTGGACATAGCTGAAAAACTTGAAAATCACATTAGAAGCTATTCAGCAGTACCAGCATTTCCTGTTAACATTTCAATCAATGAAATAGCTGCTCATTACTCACCTACAATTAATGATGAATCTCTGATACCAGAGAAATCTATAGTGAAAATTGATTGTGGTGTTTCAGTAAATGGATATCTTAGTGATGCTGCTAGAACCATTATCTTTGATAACCAATGGCAGGAATTACACGAAGCTTCTGAACAAGCTTTGGATAACGCAATAAAAGAAATAGGTGCTAATATTAGCGTCTACAAGATAGGAGAGGTGATAGAAAAAACTATCAAAAAAGCGGGTTTTCTTCCAATCACTAATCTTACAGGACATTCATTAGCAAGATATTCATTGCATGATGGAATATCTATTCCTAATTACAGTGTAAGTAAAAATCTAAGAAAAGCTTCCGATAAATTCAAAGTAGGACATGCGTATGCTATCGAACCTTTTGCTACTACAGGAATAGGAAAAGTAGTTGATGGAGATGATATAACAATATATGTGCTTCTAAATAAAACGGGTAAAATTTCTCTTCATAAAAAAATTAGAGAGATATATGAATTAATAAAAACGAAAACATATAGTCTTCCATTTTCTCCAAGATTAATGTATAACGAAAACTTTAACGAAGAACTTATTGAAGATGCAATTATTGAATTACATGAAAAGGGAATTGTTCATGGTTATCCTATACTTGTAGAAGCATCAAAAGCTCCAGTTACACAAACAGAAGATACTGTTCTTATAGGTAAAAATAAGACTTTCAATCTAACAAGACGAACAAGTTAACTAGATTTTTCTTTCTGTGCTAATATGAAAGAAAAATGAAAGACGTTAGATTATTAGATCTTCTAAATCTCTTGGATATGGAG
>BPTO01000271.1 GCA_023705985.1 Candidatus Heimdallarchaeota archaeon
ACGAGAGGAAAATCTTCCTTTGCTGTCTTTGTTTGAAAATGTAATTAGCTCGATTGTAGAGATTCTTAACTTGATGGCAGAGGAGACCTAAAGCTTGATTTTTTCTTACCTCCATCACTTCAGTTCTTGTTACGACTACCATCGCACATTATTCTTCATTTCACTATATAAACTCAGAAACAATTAATATGACAGCATGACAGAAATAATTTATAAATGTAGTAAATACAAGAAGAGATGATGACCAAAGTAAAGAGAAATATTCTAATGGTTGTTTTAAGTTCTGTTTCACCTGATGTACGAGTTGAAAAAGAGGCTCGTTACTTAGTTCAAGAAGGAAATGAAGTAACAATTGCTGCAATTGATAGAACTGGAGAACTCCCAGAAACGGAGGAACGCGATGGCTACACAATTATAAGGATGAGTAGTAAACGTAAATCTATTTTCAAATATTTCGAATTCTGGAAAAATGTTAAAAAAAGGTTTAGTATGCAAAAGTACAACATTTTACACTTACATGACTTGAATGTTCTTCCACTTGCTTCAAAATTAAAAAATCTCTCAGACATTGTAATTTATGATAGTCATGAAAATTTTCCTGAACAAATGTCAGAAACATTTGGTTTGCCAGCTTTAATTGCCTACACATGGTTAGAAAAGAGATATCTCAAAAAAGTTGATAATATAATCACAGCTGCTCCTACAGTAACAGACACATTAAAAAGAAAATACAACACCAAAAGCGAATGGGTATCAAATTATCCCTCCAAAATTGACGTTGAAAAAGCTCATATAAAGCCTATTTCTTCTAGATATGAGAAAAAAGCTAAATTCAGAGTTGTTTACTTTGGAGTGATGTATAAAAACCTTGGATACGATAAAACAGTTGAAACTGTAGAAATACTAAGAGAAAAACTTTCTTCAGAGGACATTGAATTTCTAATAATTGGTTCAGGACCTGCTTTGGAACCAATGGGGAAGTTAATAAGTAAAAAAAGTTTATCTGATTATTTTACATTAACTGGATGGATGGATTATTTAGATGCTTTATCTATCCTTAGAACGTGTGATATGGGATTAATTCTATTCCAACCTGGAAAAAATAATTTTCTTAGAATGCCAAATAGATTATATGATTATTGTTCTGCTGGAGTTCCATTTATAGGCTCAAATTTTGAGGGGTTACAAAGAGCTATAGAAGGAATGGAGAAATTTGGAGAACTAATTGATCCAACATCTCCAAGAGAAATTGCTAAAACCATTCTTGATTTTTATAATAACAAAGATAAGCTAGACCAAATGAAAATAAATGCTCAACAAGCGTATTTTAACCGTTATAATTGGGAACTAGAAGCTGAAAAGATTGTAAAAACGTATGAATCAGCTTATTTAGAAAAAACTAAAACCTTCTGATGATGTTGTAAATCTGCTCCTCAACATTTTTAGATTTTTCCCTTATCTCAGAAACATCATTTATACCTTCAAAGAATATATTCAATACATTCTTTATTTTATCCAGACCATAAACCAAATCTGAGTATTCAGATGGATATCCTATGGCAACAATGCAATAATCTGTCCCTCCACCTGTTTCATCTTTAAGTCTGGGATCTTTTTGGTTTCTATCTTTAACCACATAGAGGAAACTGGTAGCACTGTATTGATTCATTTTAGGGATTCTCACTGGTCCTGAAATCGAACCTGTTTCCAGTTTTTCTACTTCACCCATCCCAAAAAGAGTAAACAATAAAACTCCTAGAGATAAAACTACAGTTTCTCTTTTACTTTCATATTCTTCAGGTATTTTACTGACAGATATTGGTTCAGTCCCAGAATAACCGAATCGATAAAAAGCTGTAAATATCTTGTCCAAATCATATTTAGGTTTGAATTTAGTGACTTTTTCAACAACTTTTGGAATTTGGTTGAAAAAACGACCTCTTTTAACTATATAATCAGAAGCTCCAAGTTTCATAGCTTTGACTGCAACCTCTTCGGAACCTTGCCCAGTGATGATAATTACAGGGATTTCAGTTATTTTTTTGATTTCTTCTAGCACTTCAAGACCTGTAGAATTTACTAGTAAATAATCAAGAAGGATAACATCAACATCATAGTTCAAGTCAAAAAGCATTTTTAGGGTTTCTTCTTTTGTGCAAGTGATATGTACTTCACCTTCAGGAAACTCTTTGAGAAGACTAATCTTGATTAGAAAAGCGATATCTTCATCATCTTCACAGAGTAATATTCTCATCGGGTTGACCATTTATATCACCTACAAGATTAATTGGTTTCATACTTTTTAACTCTAACTCTTACTCATCCAATAATCCATCATCTTTTAATGATAATAGCATTTCACCTATCTCTGATTGTAGTTTTTCAAGGTTGGATTCTTTTTCTTTTTTAGCTTTTTTATCTTTCTTTTTATCATCACTTTCTGCTGCTTCTGAACCTCTTGGCAAATCTACTAAGGTTCCCCCAACTTTAGATATCTCTTCTTGTATTTTTTCCAATTGAGCATCTGAATCATCAAATAAACTTGGATCAGGAATTAAATCTGAGATATCGGCAAGAACATCAGGTTCGTCTTCTATTGGTTTAACATCTCTAATTCCTAATTCTTCTAATAGTTTTGTTTCATCTGAGTCAATAGCAGATAGCGCATCAACTAAACTTGGAGATTCACTTAAAGAATCTGGAATTGGTTGACTTGGTTCAATTCTTACTTTTGTTCGTTCTTGTTGAGGACAACTATGATGCTCTGTACTCATATAGTGAGCACCACAATATGGACACACAGCCTCATGTAGTGTTTTGATATGAACTGCTAAAGCTCTCTGATCATGAGTTACAAATCCACAGTGATCACATCTCAACAAATTTACGAAACTTTCAGAAGCTACAAATTCATCAAAATTCGCATATAAATACCACAACAAGGCGATTCTAACAGTTTTTGAAGTCTGCCAACCAGTTTTTTTCTTTATTATGTTCAAACTATTCTTACTTATTATATCTTTCAAACGAAAGGATAATTTAATGTTCTCTCCTTCTTTTCTCTCCAATTCATAACGTCTCATTAATAAAATTTCAAGTTTAATATAATCATTCAATTCTTCGACTAAATTTAGTCTATTTCTAGCTTTTCTTACTCTTAGAGCTAAATCATCTAATGACAATGTGATTAAGTGTCCTGCACCACCAAAAAGTTGAGCTTTTTCAAGAACAGATTTTTTAAATTGGGAAGGCAAATTAATAGTATAAACGTTTGAAGACCTGGTCCCACTAGTTTTTGGTGTCAACTTAAATCACTTGTATTATATTTGTATTACTATTATATTTAATCTTTTTTGTGACACGAGAAAAATTTTCAAGGTAGTTTTATTTCTAAATAATCTTGTTGAAACCAAAAGTCATATTACCTCAATATTATTGGTATCATGAGAGTTAATGATGATCATGCACTACTTTAAGTTCAAGTTATGCGATAAAAAAGGATCTGAGACTCTCATTAATTAGATATTAACAGTTAGAGGAATACCAGTTTCTATACTATTTGAAACTATACAATAATTTCGGAAAATTTCTACACATTGGTCGAATCTTGCTCTATCTTCTTCAGCAATTTCAGGTTGTAAGTCCACTACAATTTCTGAAATGCTCCAGTACCCTTTGTCATTTCTTTTACGTTTTAGAGTAATCATTGTTTTTAGATTTTTTAAATTCACTCTTTTTTTTGAAAGACAAAATACTAAAGATGCAGACAAACAATTCCCTACTGCAGCTCCCATTAACATAGACGCTGTAGGACCTGTTTCTTCTCCCCCTGGAATATCTTTAGTTTCGTCCATTAGTAACGAAGGGATAGATTTCTTACCAAAATCTACTATAAACTTATAATTTTCAAGTT
>BPTO01000272.1 GCA_023705985.1 Candidatus Heimdallarchaeota archaeon
TATATTCTTAATTCTAGTAAAAATCACTATTAGACCTCTGTTTCTTTTGAATTTTGTAGTTATGACTTTGAACTGTACATAACTATGAAATAAAAGCTTTACTGGTAAATTTTCCGTTTCTTTATTCTTTTGTGTTTAAATCTAAGAAAAAAAGATGTTTAAATCCCTCTTGGGTTGACTATTCCTCTCTCAACCTTTGGCGTAGCTTCAGCTGTATTTATCAAAAAGAGGAGATAATACTATTCTATAATTTTTTTTCTATTCTTTCAATAGCTTCCTTTAGAGTTGCTAATTTTTGTGAAAAAGTGAATCTTACAAATCTAGAACCATGATTGCGTCTTTTTTTACTATAGAAACTCGAACCTGGGACAACAGCTACTCCTTTATTTTTAACTAGAAAATTAGAAAATTCTAAATCATTCATCCCAAATTCAGTTATATCGGCAAACAAGTAATATGCACCTTTTGGTTTAAAAATCTTAAAACCATGATTATGCAAATTTTCCATAAGGTAATCTCTATTTACCTGGTACCTTTTTCTTATATCTTCATAGTACTTATTACCTAGAGTGAAAGCTCTCAATGTTGCATACTGAAGAAGTGAAGGAGCGCAAACTGTTAGATAGTCATGACATTTTCTAATCCCATCCATCAATTTCCTATTTGCAGCTACATATCCTAATCTCCAACCTGTTATCGAAAATGTTTTACTAAAACCACTAACTGTAATAGTCTGATCCCTTATAGAATCTATGCTTCCTAAGCTTTTATGACTTAGAGTGTCAAAGATAATATATTCGTAGATTTCATCTGTGATAGCTACTATGTTATTATCTACGCACAAATCAGCAATAATTTTCAAATCATCAAGAGAAAAAACTTTTCCTGTTGGATTATGAGGAGAATTTATAATAATTGCCTTAGTTTTCGAATTAATACTAGCTTTGAGTCTTTCTTCATCAATATCAAAACTATTTTCAGCTAAAGGAACAAAAATTGGTTTTCCTTGAGCTAGATAAGTTATAGGGACATAATTTTCGTACCAAGGCTCTAAAACGATAATTTCTTCTCCAGGATTCATTAAAGCAAAAATACTAGAAGTTAAAGCTTCACTTGCTCCGCAAGTTATTGTAATTTCATCGTTAGGATTAAAATCCATTTTATTATATTGTTTAAGTTTTCCAGCTATTTTTTCTCTCAAATCAGTACGACCGTAAGTTATGGAATATTGATGCTCTTCTTTCATTAAAGCTTCCTCTACTCCAGAAATTAGTTCCTTAGGCGGAAGGAAATCAGGCATACCTTGTGATAGATTGATTGCATCATTCTCAATTGCTTTTCTCGTCATCTCACGAATTACTGATTCTTGAAAACTATCCAAACGGTTAGCTAAATACATTATTTAGAAAAACAGTTAGTTCTCTTATAATTGTTGTGAAAAAAGTACAGCTAAATTTCCTTCACGGTGAAAAATTCAACTTTTCGAATATTTAACATCCCTAACATCGATAGTTGCTGCATAGCAGTGACAAAATCTACAAAACTCATATTTTCTTCTGTTTTTTCAAAAATATCTAGAAGCGTTTTATGTTGATTTCCGATACAATAAGTTATCAGTTTTTCATATATGCTAAAGTCTTTACTATCCACTCCTTCACTGATTTTCTTCCACTGTCTTCGAAATATTGCAAAAGATTTGAGTGTTGATCTAGGAAAGGAGCTTTTCGCATGCAGAATATAATCAATTTCAATTATAGTATCTCCTGATGTGAGAGAAGGAAGCTTAGGATCTAAATAAGAAATCAGAAAAGCTAACATTTCATCGTCAAGAAGTACAATCGCTTCTAGAATTGAAGCTATCTGTTTAAACCATTCTGTTGCAATGTCAATATCTACACTTCTTGCAACAACTGCTTTAATCTCGATAAATTTCATCTCAGAAAGGATGTTTATTTCTTTTCCATCCCCTTTCTTTTTTAAGCTAAAATCACACTGTCTAAGCTTATCTTTAATAATAATACCTTTCAAATTCTTTCTTCTAAAATCCTTCATTGGAGTAATTTCACACTTTTGAAAACCAACTTTCTTGGGTGATGGAATATTTAGAGAATTAATTTGTTTAGAACTGAGGTCATCCCCTACATCTACAGGAACTTGAGATCTCACAGTCAAACTACTATCAACATAGATAATATTTGCAGTGATGAGATCGTTTCGACATTGGTGAACATCAACATATTCAATATACCCTTTATCATCAACATTCTTGTGTAATGAAGGAAGGATATAGAGAACCCTTGTTTTTCTACAAAGGTTGCACTCGTACTCAATTTTTTTTCCTTTCTGTTGAAGACTCAAGTTTGAACCCCTTGAAGCAGTCTATATTCCTATTTTATGATTACCTTAATATCTTTTTCTCTATTTCGACCAACAAAAAATTTATTAGTAGTGCTATACAATTAAGAATGTGTACCCGTCTGTAACATGGTTGAATGTATTCTATGCTTTTGTCTTTGGGCTCCCTGTATACCTTTGTAACACTGCTGCACATCTTTTGGGTGGAGGAAAAACACCAGTAGACTTAGGGAAAACTCTCAAAGATGGTAAAAGACTATTTGGGGATAATAAAACTTGGAAAGGTATTATTTGGGGAATAGTAGTTGGTACATTAACCGGAGTAATTCTTTGGTATCTGATGGATGAAAAGAAAGGTATTTTCGTCAATTATCCTTGGTATGTAGGTTTTTTTATGAGTCTTGGTGATCATACTGCTGATTTGATGGGTGCATTTATTAAGCGAAGAATAGATATCAAGCCAGGAGGACCTTTAATTCTCTATGATCAAGGATCATGGATGGTAATAGGGTTACTATTTGCTTGGCCTTTCATTTTACCTACGCCTTGGTTCTATTTCTTAATTTTAATTACGTTATCTCCTCTAATTCATTTTATATCTAATATACTCGGCTATTGGTTAAAATTAAAGAAGGTGTGGTATTAATGGAAATAAGAACTAATTCGAAATCTTTTTATGATATTATGTATTATAAATTTGTTAATTATAGCGTGAAATGTGAATGAATCCAGAAACTGACATTAAATTATTGCAGGAAATATTTGATATCCTATTCCAAGAAAGCTTGGATATGATACTCTTAATCAATAAGGATAATCAAATTTATGAAGCCAATATTATTGCTTGTCGTTATCTGGGTTTAACATTAAAAAATATGCGAAAGAAGAAATTCACGAATTTCTTAGAGAAGCCAAAAAATTTCAAAGGTTTTTGCGATGATGTCATAGCTAATGAGACAGAAATAGAGCGGTTTAATATAAAAACAACGGAGAAAATACTCATACCATTTGATATCTCCGCAACATTAATCAAAGTTGAAGAAGAAGTTCTGTTTGTTCTAATTTGTAGAGATGTTCTCCAGATTGTAGATTCAGAAAACAGAGGTAAGTTGTTAAACTCTCTTCTACGGCACGACTTGTTAAATAAAATGCATGCTGAGATAGGATATCTTGATATGATTAAACGTTTGTATGAGATGGATAAATTAGATGAAACTACCTTTAATCAAATACATCAAAGAATGAGAGATGTAACTGTAAAAAGTATTTACTTAATCCAGAATGCGAAAATATTAGGGATTATGGATACTTCTAAACCACTAGTCAACCAAAAAATAGCAGATATAATGAATCATGCTGTACGATATATTCAAAACTTCTTTGCATCAAGTATCTCTATTGAAATGAATAAAATGAGTAACTATGTTATAGCAGGAGATGAACATACATATCGCGTATTTGTCAACTTAATGATAAAAATGTTAGAGTATACATCAAAACCTATAGTAGTTTCATCTAATTTATCCATC
>BPTO01000273.1 GCA_023705985.1 Candidatus Heimdallarchaeota archaeon
AGAGAAATAAGAAAACTTATAATAGAGATTATGGAAGATTTAGAGTTTGAGGACAAAGACCTCGAAATGTATGTTAAAGTAGCAAAACAAGACATGAAATATATCGTAAATAATAATGAAACTCTACCACTTATTGAGTACGATCTTATTAATAGTGATGATGAGATAAAGGAGTTTTCAGCAATTGTTCTAAGAAAAATAAAGAACTCTTCATCTTTACAAATCATCCTTGAAGCTTTGAAGACCCGTAATCAGTTAATTCGTATTACATTACTTGAAACCTTAGGATTCTTAAAATCAGAAAAAGCATTATCTGAATTCAAAAAAATTCTAATATCACCTAGTTCTAATGATGCTGAGTTGAGTAATCAAATAGAATGGAGTTCTTTGGATAAAGAGATTATAGCATGGGTTTTAGGCGAAATTGGTACTAAAGAAGCCATAGAAATGCTTAAGGAATTTGTCAGAACACAAAATGATGAAGTCAAAATTAAAGCGATAAAGGTTCTGGATAAAAAAGGTAAGATAAATGTTCTAAATGAGCTATACAAGGAGAAAGATAAATTCTCTTTTCAAGTCCAAAAGATTTTACAAGATTCTTTGGTAAAGTAAATTATTTTTGGAAGGGATTATAACGAAATTATAAACATTATGTAAAACTAAGTGCTCTTCTTTTAAATCAAAATATAGGCTCTAATTCATCCATTAATGATTTCTCTTCTGGTAAAAGCTCTTCTCCTCCAACAAGTTTTAGTGCAATTGAAGCTACTTTGTTATCTAATCTCTGCAATTTTACTAGATTCTTATTCTTTTGCTTTTCAAAATAACTTTTACCTAGAACTATTAGTAGAGCATCGTTTATTTTTATTGTTTCTTTATCGCTTATTTTTTTCTCCTTTATACTTGAATTTCCTACCATACCTAATGCATAAGCAAAATATGTTTTAGCATTCATATTGTTCTGATATTTTTTGAGATTCTCTACTAAAAAGTCGATTGATTGTGAAAGAAATTCTGCTTTTATTGGATTTTTTCTTGTTCTCGAACCTACTTTTCCAATACACCATGCGGCGCTAATTTTGTGTTCTATCGGGGTTGGCGTCCTTAAGACTCTATTAGCGAAATCAATGATTTCTTTTGAAGAACCGATTTTACCCAAAGTGATTAGTATGTCCGGCGTTATGGATAAACTGTTAGGATACTCACTAGCATCTAGAATTGTGTCTATATGTTCACTAGCACCCATTTTACCTAGGGCTATGACTGCTTGTTTTATTACAATTTTAACAAAACTTGCTCTCTGTTTATCGATTTGAGAAATTATTAAGGCGATTCTTCTAACATAATTTTTATATTTTCTATAATCTCCTTCTTTTTCAACTAGATGTCCAAGAAAAATTATTATCCATTTTAAGTTAAACCAAGGTTGAGTTTCCCTTAGCATAGCCCCTAAGGGCAAGATAAATTCTTGGTAGTTCTTTGCCTGTATTACTTGAACAAGTATATTGGCCATCTTTTTTGTGTCTTTTTTCTGGCAGGTTTCATTAAATTGGTTCAAAGTGTCTTTAACCTCTAAAATTTGAGGTCTAGTATCCATGATATCTTCCCTAACAGTGTCCTCTCGCTTGGAAATTCTTTCTCCCTCAGATTCATCAATTATGACTTTATATGGAATAGAAGGTGTTGAAGCTTTTATTGTTGTTTTAGTTTTTTCCATTTCTTGAACAAATATTTCAGCAGTTCCTTTAACTTGACTTTTAGCTTGGTCCCACACGTTTGCTTCACAAATGTAAGTTTTATTGGGTTCTCGGTTTAGATAATATTCAAATGTAACAGTCTTATTTCTGTCAATGTTGATTCGTGCATATACTGGTTCATCTTTGGAACATCTCTTATTAAATCTAAAATGTCTTTCAACTATCTTTCTATTTGGTGGGTTAATATCAGCCCTTTCACCTACATACAATGGAATTCGCAGTATGTTGATTCCTTCCTTAGAAATCTTATATCGTTCCCAATCGCCCCTATAGGGTAGAACAGTTCCTGCAGGAACAAGATGTTTCACTTTCCCCCCACGAAGTTCTAAACCAACTGTTTCAGCCAAGATAGGATTAAGTTTTACGCCTTGGCTAAGATTATAATGATGAATGCATGCACCAATTGCTACAGCTAAATCAGGATCTAAACCGGCATAGGGTTTAATTCCGAAGAACTCCTCCAATCGTTGTTTTACGGCATGAACTCTTGTCATACCTCCATTAAGTAATATGAAATCTACTTTAGGCATCTTTCCATTTTTTTTCTTAGCTTTGCTTAAAACATCTAAGATTGGGTAGATAATGTTGTGACTTTTTTCAATTGGTAAAGATGCGAAATCACCCATATCTTCAATGGTTAAATCCCAAGCAAGAAGATCGGAAATGATTTCATCATATTGCCGCTTTGTTATTGAGGTAAAGAAATATTTACTATCAAGTATAAAACCAGGAGTAACATCATATACCTTATCTTCAAGTTCTGCAAGTGTTTTATTATCATAAATGAGCGCGTTAGTTATGTCGGAAGTTATTTCCTTTTTAACTTCTTCAGCTGCAGAAAAGAACTTGATTTCAACCTCATATTGATCTAACTCTGATAATTCTTCAAAGTTAATCTTATTGTGCTCAACAAACAATTTTAGAAAATATGAAGCTAATAACCTATCAAACACATCTCCTCCTAATTGTGTGTATCTTGAGATGGCTAAATCATCAATATGCAATTCACCTTGTTTCTGTTTCATCTCATGAAGACTAACATCTAAGGTTCCACCACCTAAATCGAAAACTAAAACACATTTCTTTTCTTTAGGGTCAAAGTTTGGAACAAAAAGTTCACCTTTCTTAAACTTGTAAATGAAATCGTAAAGGGCGGCTCGAGGTTCATCGACTAAGATATTTTTGGGTGTGCCATCCTCATTTGTAACTGAAAATCCAGCTAATCTAGCTGATTCTATCGTTGCAGCGCGCATATCTTGGTCAAATGAAGCGGGCACACCTATTACCACATCATTTAGAGGGAGATTAAGTCTGTTTTCTACTTCTTTTTTGATGTGTTTTAGAATTAAGGATGAAAGTTCTTGAGGAGAATAACTTTTGTTATCTACTTTAATATCTTGACTTTGACCCATGAAATTTTTAACTGAAAACACGACTCGAGAGGGTTGTGTTTGCAATTTATCCTTTGCATATATATCTATTACAGGGTTCTCCTCCTCAAAGCAAATCACTGAAGGCAGTAAGTTATTCTGTTCCATTCCCATCGATGTATTTCGTTGAGAAATTTTCAATATATTAGGTTTCACAGATTTATTTACTGGATCGAAAGTTCCAAATGCAATACAGGAATTTGTTGTACCCAAATCAATACCAAAAAATATTTGTTTTTTTTCTGACATCTTAAGAACTCCTTATTTCTTTAACTCTAGGCTGTGAAAGTATTACATCTCCAAGTTTCCAACCGGGTGTTTGCACTTCAACGGTTTTTTCCTCATTTTCTTGGAATTCAGTACCGATGTAGTTGTAATTTTTTGTGTCAGAAACGGTTAATTTTAGCTTAGTTCCAATTTCTAACATCTTTGATAAACCGAGATTTTTAAACGCTTTTGAAATCCCTTTAATTGAAAGAACAATGCTTTCGACTTCTGGTCTCTCAGGTTTCCATTGATCTTGATATAAGGTGTTTATTAAATGGTCTGAAATAGCTAATGTGTCCAATAAATTATTGCTTCCTTCAGAATTCAATTTAGTAAAAAAATCTTTTTTAGCTTCTTCATGACTTTGTTCCTGGTAAGCAAAGATAGTCTAAGCAGAATATTAACCTCTACAAAAGATGCTGAAGACCAA
>BPTO01000274.1 GCA_023705985.1 Candidatus Heimdallarchaeota archaeon
GTGTTTAGAAATTATTCAGTTTTAGCGGTGGTACAAACAAGTGAAGAATTTACTAATCCCATACTCATTACTGAACCACCTACATATAACTGGACTCAAACTTCATTGGTGTCTACTGAAAGCATAAATGAGACGACTCATCCATCCCAAGCTGTAGATAGTAATGGGAATGTGCATGTCGTTTGGGTTGATAAAACTAACTATGGCAATTCTGGTATGGATTCAGACATTTTTTACAAATATTTGAACAGAGAAACTGGCGATTGGACCATTACAGAAATAGTCTCTAATAATAGTGCCTTAGATTCTTTCACTCCTGAAATAGCAATAGATCAAGATGATAGAATTAATGTTGTTTGGGCAGAAAGAACTCCAAATCTAGTAGCAGCTGATGACATAGATATTTATTTCTCATATAAAGATGAAAATATGGGTGTTTGGATAGATATGGAACAAGTTTCCACAGAGAGCACACATGATTCTTACAATCCTTCTATCGCTGTAGATACTGTTGGTGTGGTTTACATCGTTTGGGAAGATTCTACTGATTATACTAGTTGTGGATCGGACTTGGATATATTCTTTAAGGTACGAGGTAAAAGCTCTGATTTATGGCTACTGACCGAAGTAATTTCAACGGAAAGCTCTGGTGACTCAGTTGAGCCATTTATTGCAGTTGACAGTCAAAGAGATATACATGTAGTTTGGGCTGATTCTACTGATTTTGGTATTGCTGATGATGATATTCAACAAAAAATAGTTCATAAATATAGAGATATTAATGATTTATCTTGGTCTAATCTTAAAATACTAACAAAAAATCACACACCAACAGTTCAACCTACTGTTCCTGGGCAAATTATATTTTACAATTACTTGCCTATTATTGCAATAGATAGTGACGATGATGTTCATTTAGCTTGTTATAATAGAGAAGCGAATGATTTATATCATGGAATGACCCCTCCAGAACTTACGTACAGAATCCTTTATTCTAAAATTGATTCAGATTGGCTTAAGTTGGATCCTGAAATTGCTCCTTCTAGTGAGGATATCGTTGAAATCACTGTAGAGACTATTGACCATCTAGCTCTCGACAATTATATTATTCAAGTGTATGATTCTAGAATTTATTCAAGACCAGCTTTATCAGTTGATATTCAATCTAACGTTCATATAGCGTTTCCAGCTAAATTGTGGTTTTTTAACATGCGAGTTGATATAAGTGACTGTATTTTTTACGTTCAATTAAACTCAACAAACGTCCATACTGTATTTACAGTAAATAGCACTCTTTCATCAACACCAACTTTGTCAACTGATATAAAAGGAAGAATAAATCTAATTTGGCAGGATTATTTGTATCATAATGAGAGCGATACACATCTAGATGTTTTTCATGCTAATTGTATTGTTGCCCCATTAAAACCCACTCTAAACGATGTGTCTCAGGTAAATGGAGAAGTTATATTAAATTGGAATGGTTCTGGATTTGTTGATAAATACTATGTTCTTCGAGATACAAAAATGATAACCAGTTATTCAGTTTATACTCTAGAACCTATTGCTGAAGTTACAACAACATATTTTGACGAAATTGTAGGAGCAGGAGATGAGTATTTTTATGCAATAATAGGAGGTAATAGTTTCGCTAATAGCACTGTTTCCAATTGTATTTCCATAGATGTAAAATTAGGTTTTATTAATAATTTCGAAATTAAATTCTGGACATTTACTGGAATTGTAGGGGTTTTAGCAACTATGTCTATAGTTTTGCTTTCTACTAATATTAGATTAAGAAGACGATAGTTTCGTTTCATTTTTCTTTTTTTTAAATCATAAACTGTTGCATAAATCTAAACTGGATAAGAATTTCTAAGTTTGTTATAAAACAATCGTTTTCATAAATACTAATATAATTCCAAATGAAAACAACTCTTTTCAAGTTTCATCTTAATTCTCTCTCAAAAATTATAAACTCTAAAGGAAGCTATTGAAAGAATAGAAGAAAAAAAATAGAAGAGGATTATCTCCTCTTTTTGATAAATACAGCTGAAGCTACACCAAATGCTGAAAGAAGAATAGTCAAGCCAGGGAGGGATACAGTGTCTTTTGTCTCAGTATTTTCAGTGAATTCTGTATTAGCAACACCAGAATCATCAATACTACTTTCTTCTGCGTTTAGTACCCACTTCATATATGCAAAATCAGGCATATCTAATTCGAATTCTAGAGTTATTCCTGTGTTCCTATTGATTTTAAAAGTTGCGTCCATGATTGTTTCATGTGTTTCATTATAATAATAATCATATTCGGAATGAATCATATGTAAATCAAGTATTATGTAAGCTCCATCGTCAGAAATAGTATAGGAGTCAACATCTTTCTCCATAGCGGCTCTAAACTCAAGTATGTCATAGATATCAAGAGTTGTTCCATTGTACATATTAATTGCTAAAGCGTTGATTAAATAGCCGAATAAGCTGGTTCCAGGACCTTCCATTTCTTCCCAAGGTTGTAAAATATTGTTGTAGTATAATTCAACGAAGTTTGGTCCGTGATGTCCATAAACTGCCATTACTTCAGTAGGTATATCATAAGTGAATTTAAACTTGAATATTCCACCGACAGTTATATTTTGATCTCCCATTTCCATGTAATTAGATGGATCATCAAAGATTAAATCTGTAACATCCCATGAAAGAATAGTTGAAGAATCAATTGCTGAATGAAAGTCTATTGTATTGGAGATTGGGACACCAGTGTCATCGATATCTGAAGACCAGATGTCTGTGTAAAGAGTAAACTCACCCATATCTGGGACATTGACATATACTTCTTTGGCTATACCAGTGTTCATATTAATTGTATATGTTACATCCATTGACTGTTCGACTTCCATCGAAAAGTAATCGTCCCATTCTTGCCATTCAAAGTGAATTCCTAGATAACCATACATTCCAGAAACAAAGAAGGACGTGACTTCCATATCACTATCTTTCATTTCACGTATTTTATGAACTTCGACCATATCAAGAATTGTCCCGTTATATAGAGTTAAACTTAGTGGGTTAATAACAGCTGATAAAGCCATACCAACAGGTCTATTCAAGATCATAGAAACTAACAGAATCTTGATGAACTTTTAAATTCAAGAAACTTGGTTCTTCTTCTCCATAAACTACCTTAGGATCTGTTGGAATTGGATCAACTATTAGGAAGCCTATTTCGCTGCCTACGCCTACATAGAGATCAGTTCCTAACTTAAGATAATCATCGTATAGTAGATTCATTGAAGTAAAGCTCCATCCTATATAGGTATTCATTGCTAAAGATGAATGCCATGCAAGAACATTATTTATAACAACACCTGCATCATCAATTGTTGATTCGAAGATATCTAGTTCAAGATTGAATTGAACTTCTCCGATAATTTCGAACGAAGCACTCTTAGCTATTGATGTTTCGACATTGTAAGTTATAACTGTACGAACATGTGTCTCAACTTCAATCATATAGAAATCGTCCCAGTCTGTTAAGTTATATGTTATATCAGCAGTCACATATCCTACTTCTGGGCTATCTTCATATACATTTAAGTCCAGAACTTCTGTTCTATTTTCGTTCATGTATAGCATTCCAATTATATCAAGAACAGTCGCATCTTCAAGTTCCCAGCTTGTAGGGCCAATAAGGCTTTGAATCAATGGTCCAAGAAGATTATTCACTTCTTCAAATGAAACGCCCCATCCATTAACATCCAAATTAAGAAAACTTGGACCGCCTTCTCCATAAACTAAAGTTGCGTTGGTTTCAGGAAAATCATCGATATAGAAACCTATTGTATCTCCAATTT
>BPTO01000275.1 GCA_023705985.1 Candidatus Heimdallarchaeota archaeon
CTTCTCTTCTTCCTTTGTTTTCTCTTGGAATGATTCCTTATTATGTTTCAAATTGTTAACAATCGTTCGTACATTTTTGTTAATTGAATTTAATTCATCTGTAAGTTCTATTTTTCTTTGAAAACCACTTTCTGTATTTAGATCTTTTATTTTCTTAATATTTGATGCAATACTATCAACTTCAGCTTTTAGTCGAGTAATATTGCTTTCTTTTTCTTTTATCTGTCCCTCCAGTAGATTCATTTGTTTTGTAAAATCATTATTAATTGCCTGCTGATCACTTAATTCCTCTTCAAGTTTAGAATGTTCTTCACTGAGCTCTTTATATCTCTTTGAGTAAAATGTTTCTTTCTCCTTCAAATTATTATTTTCAGTTCGAAGTTTTTTAACTGTACCATCAAGCTCTTCTAATTGTTTGTGACTGTTAATTACGTCAAACCAAACTAACTCTCTCTCAACTTCTTGAAAACGAACAATCAGCTCTTTTTTTCTTTGTAATCTTTCATAACTATTCTGTAATTTTCTAAGTTTATGTTGTTCTTTTTCTAGTTGTATCGATAAAGGAGATATTTCTTTGCTTTTCTCTTCAACTCTATTTTTTGATTTTATATAACTTTGATAGATATTTTTTATTCCAGTTGCAGCAAGCAATGTATCAAGTTTTTTATGTGGAGAACCATCAGCAAAGCTGCTCAAACAGCCTTCTTCAGTGAAATTCAACATCGCATCTTCATAGATACCTATACTTTTCACCAAATTCTGTACAGCTCTTTGAGTAACTTCTTTTCTTCCATTTTTTTGGTTGGAAATCCATCTTCGTGTCTTACCATTTTTATTAATTCTTATTTCCAATCTAAATTTTTCTTTATTTATGTAAGGACCTATTTCAGGATCTGAACTACTTATAACTCGTTGATCGGATAATCTTGGATTATTAATGTAAAGCTTGATTATACAGTGATCATCGAAAGATCCTACTAACTCTTCATTTGTACTTAGAATTAACCTTTGGGGTTTGTGTCCTAGAGCAAGAATTAAAGCTTCTAATATCTGTGTTTTTCCACTCCCATTTGCTCCTGATATTACTGTTAGAGGGGTTTCTGAAAGTATTAACTCAGTATTCTTGTGCATTTTAAAATTATATAAAATGATTTTATCGAAGATATACTGAGTTTCGGTTTCTTCTAAAGTAATAATCATCTACCCCACCTTGGAATCTAGGGAGAAAATGGTATTTAAAACCAGCTATTACGTAAATTAAAAAAAGAAAAAAAAAGAGATAGGAATTACTTTTTCCTTTTGATTCTAGCTACAATAGCAGTAACAAATACTGCGCCTAGAGCCCAAAAGACCAGATCTAAACTTCCAGCTCGAGTGTGAGATTCACTTGTTTGTACATCTGCACCAGCTGATGTTCCTGTTGCTGTAGAGGCTCCATAATCTTCCCAGTCATTTGTATCTTGGGATGTAGCATCCATTGTTATTAACAATTGTTCTCCATTAGAAACTTCTATTGCAACACCGCCACCACCGAGTTCGTTCTCGAAGCGACTGTCGTAGATTATTTGAAGTCCAGGTAAGTAGCATCCATCATTGGTTACGAATTTCCATCTCATGGTTAGAGTGACTGATTCTTCAGGAGCTAGTGTTATTCCATCAAAGATTATAAGACCCATACCATAGTGGTCGGGAATTACTGATACACTACCTAATGTTGAATCCTCGAAAACATATTCAAGTTCATCTAGGTTGTAGTATTGGTAAGCTGTAATGGAAGTTGTCTCTTCACCAACGTTAGTTATTGTAATAACTATTTGTATCTCAGTTGGGAGATATGGATGTACATCTGGATCAACAATGAAGCTAGGAACTACCTCAATATCTAAAACTGGTTGTGGGAAAGCAGGTTCCATATTTTCTGTTATTGGAAGCAGTATAGCCCAATCCATGTTAGATAGAACTAAATGGTGAGTTTCAGCTGCACCTTCAAATTGCTCTGTATTTCCAAACCAATCTTCAACATCAAGTGGTAGTTGACCATAGTCACTTATGAAATCAGCAACTCCATAAACTGAGTGGATACCTAAGAATGAATTAGCATCTACAATTATGAAATCACTATAAGTTGCTCCTGCAAGAATTGTACCTATATCGTCTACTGCAAACTCTTCAGGATTAGTTATTTGCCAATCATTACCCATTTGTCCATGGAATAGACGTAATTTGACTTCTTGAGCATCACAATCACCAGTATTTTCAATAGTGTAGTCGATTCTAACCGGGTCTCCCACTATGTAACCTGTGTCATCCATAGCTACATTAACATTCAGAACTGCTTCATCATCAGCAATCTGGAAGTTAATACCATTGCTTAAACCGAAGTATTCAAAGTTTTGTGGATCTTCGTATCTGAATCTTGCTCCTGGGGAAATCCAAGTACCACTCCACCAATCATAAAAGCTGAGTAAGCGCCCATGTGCTAGTTGACCAGCAGCATCAGCGAAACCAAGAGCAGTTTGCATGATTTTCTCGTAAGTCCACTCATCAGAATCTAGTTTAACAGCTGGGATTGTACCACCTACTTCGAATGGAAAAACAATTCTCATAAAACCTATTCTCCATGCATTAGATGGAATGTTGGTTAAATTCCAGTTAAGATAAACTGTTTCAGCAGGGGCTAAACTTCCAATACTAGCCTTCAAGAAATATTCTGTACGTTCTGTTTCAAAATGACCTACAGTTTTTTCAATTTTAGCGAAATCTCCTTCAACAAGGTCAAATACAGATTGAGGTTGATATAGTAAATCAAATAGTTGTCTAGCGGCAAGTGTGACTGATTCTTCTAATTCGTGTCGATATGTACTAACGCAATTTACAATTTGAGAAACAGTTGTAAAACTTGCTAGATTTAAAGATTCAAGAGCTTCTGTTGCTCTTTCTATTAGAATGTTGCTTAGTCCTTTTGCACAGTGAATGCTTACTGTAAGATCAACTCTTCCATATTCAACTCCACCCACTTCGTAAACCACACTGTCTATTTTTAGTATTTGATCTGTATTTGTATCATCGATATCTACCAACGATTCATCAGTTTCATTAACATACCAACCGTCAAGAACTAAAATGATTTGAGTTTCATCTATATCTTCATAAAGATTAAATGCAGTACCTTGATAATCAACTGAAAATGTACCATAAATTTCCATATATTCAGACTCATTAACAGTTACATCATCACGTAATCGATAGATATCAGGTTTTTCATCGATTAAATCTTGGAAAGCTGGACCTAGAGGATAGCTAATTAAGATATCTTCTGCTGTTTCTTCACCTGTATTTGTTACTTCATAAAGCATTTCGAGTGTTCCTTCATCTCTTAAAAGTGTCTGATTATATCCCATGTTTACTTGAACTCTTGGATTTGAAGCTATTGCATCATGATCTATGTCAAATACGACCTCGTAATATGTTGGTGATTTAACTAAATCTCCTCTCTGAATCATCCAATCCATTTTACCCGTTATTTGTGGAGCAAAATTATCTGGCATTGGACTTATTGAGGATGGATTAACTGTATATGGGAATCTGAACTTTACTTCTGAAAATCTAAGAGGATATTCTGCATCAGAACATGGAGCTACATTCACTCCAAAGAGGTTATTTGTGGACAGTGTGTAAAGATCTGTTCCTGTTATTGCGTCATCATCAACATAAGTTACACCTCTCATAGGGAATGTATAACCTTCAAAGGCCCCTTCGCCTATGTATACTGCTTTAATGGGTGCATCACTTACTACAGTTGAATCAACTAATTTAGCAAAACCTGTTGTGCATGCTGACC
>BPTO01000276.1 GCA_023705985.1 Candidatus Heimdallarchaeota archaeon
AACAGTGACTGTGGCATCAAGCTTTCCTCTTCTGGTAATTCTACTATTGCAGACAACACTTGCAGCAATAACAACAACAGGGGAGGTCTCTATCTTTACTATTCTGGTAGTTCGACTGTGGCAAACAACACTTGCAGCAATAACTGGTCTGGTATCTCTCTTTACTATTCTGGTAGTTCTACAGTGACAGACAACACATGCAGCAATAACGACTACTGGGGTATCTATCTTTACTCTTCTGATTTTTGTGTCGTTACTTACAATCTTCTACAAGAAAATGAAGAATATGGAATCTACTTATCATATAATTCTGATAATAACATTATTCACCATAATACCTTTGTAGACAATAATCTAGGAGGAACTTCCCAAGCTTTTGATGGTGGTACTGACAACTTTTGGTATGATACTGAAACACTTGAAGGTAATTACTGGTCAGATTGGTCAGGAACAGGTTCTTATTCTATTGTTGGTTCTGCGAATTCATTTGACTTATATCCTCTTGATGAACCTGTTGTATCTACTACAACTGAACACACTACAACTGAACACACTACAACTGAACACAATACAGATGAAAATCCATTAAGCTTCACATTTACTCTTCTAATATTAGTAGTTCCCTTATTACTCGCAAGGATAATCTCAAAGAAGAAAAAGAAAGAATAGAGCAGAGGATGAAAAGAAACTTTTCCATAAAGCTGATAATTCCTGAAGATTGACGACCTTGAAATTCTTCCATCATAAGAGATTCTAACCCTTGAACAATTATTGTTTTTATTTTAAAGATAGGAAGATATTAGAACAGATGGGTTTACCTCATTATTCTCAAATTGGTATATATACTCAAACGAGATTCTAGTTAGGAATCTTAACAGAAGAATTCGTTGCACAAAATATATATTCGATAAAGAGTTTAATTAAGATGTGATTTAATGAAAAAGAAAATAATAATAGTTCTACTAATACTGACATTCGCAATCTATGTATCGAATATTAATGTACAAATAATTGCTGAAGAGAATGATTACAGACCTACTTCGTTAGAGTTGACCCCTCATGATCCTATTTCTATTACTTCTGACAGTGGATTTGAAGTTTTTCTAGGAACAGGAACAGAAGTAGACCCTTATATTATTGAAGGTTACAACATTACAACAACGAGTGATGAAGGTATTTCTATCACTGATACAACTAAATATTTTACTGTTCGTAACTGCTATGTAGATGCATTTCTTTATGGCATTTATATCTATGATGTAGCTGATGGTACAGCAACTGTTGCCAACAATACGTGCAACAATAACGCCTACTTCGGCATCAGGCTTTACGCTTCTGGTAATTCTTCGGTTGCCAACAACACGTGTAACTACAATAGTTATGGCGGCATCAGGCTTGACTCTTCTGGTAGTTCTACTGTTGCCAACAACATGTGCAACAATAACGACGACTACGGCATCTATCTTTGGTTTTCTCGTAATTCTACCGTCACTAACAACATGTGCAGCAACAATAACAACTGGTATGGCATCAGGCTTGAGAATTCTGGTAGTTCGACTGTCATTAACAACACGTGCAGCAATAACAACTACGATGGCATCTATCTTTACTATTCTGGTAGTTCTACTGTCGCCAACAACACGTGCAACAATAACAACTTGGATGGCATCGATCTTTCCTCTTCTGATAATTCTACCGTCACCAACAACACGTGCAACAATAACGACTCTGGCATCTCTCTTAGTGGTTCTGGTAGTTCTACTGTTGCCAACAACACTTGCGAAAACAATGGCTATGGCATCTATCTTTACTCTTCTGGTAGTTCTACTGTTGCTAACAACACGTGTAGCAACAATAACAACTCTGGCATCTATCTTAGTGGTTCTGGTAGTTCTACTGTTGCCAACAACACGTGTAGTAATAACACCTATGGCATCTCTCTTAGTGGTTCTGGTAGTTCTACTATTTCCAACAACGCGTGTAGCAATAACAGTTACAGAGGTATCTCTCTTTACTCTTCTGGTAGTTCTACCGTCACCAACAACACGTGCAGCAACAACAACGACAGCGGCATCTTTCTTTACTCTTCTGGTAGTTCTACTGTCGCCAACAACACGTGCAACAATAACTACGACTACGGCATCTATCTTTACGGTTCTGGTTTTTGTGTCGTTACTTACAATCTTCTACAATCAAATAAAGGCTATGGAGTATACTTAGAATCTGGTTCTGATAACAATATCATTCAACATAATAACTTTGTAGACAATAATTTAGGAGGAACTTCACAAGCGTGTGATTATGGAACAAATAATACTTGGTATGACTCTGCAAATCTTGAAGGTAACTATTGGTCAGATTGGTCAGGGATAGGTTCTTATTCTATTGATGGTTATACAGGTTCAATCGATCTTTATCCTCTTGATGAACCTACTGTATACCTTGGTCCTCCTGTTATTACTGATATTATCCACTCTCCCTCTACTCCTACAGAACTCGACACTATTAGTATTAATGCTACTGTCACTAGCCCTTATGGTGTGCAATCAGTTACTCTCTACTATAGAGTCAATAGTGGAACATGGCAGACAATCAGTATGACGCTTATAAGCGATAATCTTTATTCTGTAACTATCGGTTCTTTTGCAGTCAGTGATACTATTGAATATTATATTAGTGCTATTGATAACTCTATCAACCACAACGAAGCTACAAACGATAATGGAGGACTTTATTACAGTTTAACTATTGGTTCTTCTGATGTTACTGGTCCTAGTATTGCTTCTATTGTTCACTCTCCTTCTTCACCAACTGATCTAGATACTGTTACGATTAATGCTACCGTCACTGACTCTTCTGGTGTGCAATCAGTTACTCTCAACTATAGGGTTAATGGTGGAGCATGGATAGAAGTTAGTATAACTCTTATAAGTGGTGATATTTACAGCGTAACTATTGGTTCTTTTGCAGTTAGTGACATTATAGAATATTATGTCAGTGCTGAAGATAATTCTGTTAATCACAATTTAGCCATCAATGACAACTCTGGTTTATATTACTCATTTACTATTTCTGAGGTTGTACCAGAGTTTCAAATGTTCTCTCTTCTCTTCACCGTGATAACTTCTCTATTCTTAGGCTTTGGTCTAGTTGTGAAACAACGAAGAAAGAGGGAATAGTTACCCTTTCTTTTTTTCTTCCTTTTCTTTCAACATTTTTCTCCCATTCTATACCATTTCTTTATGTTGAAGATTTTTTTATCTTTGTTGCTAGTTTTTTGAAACTTGAAGAGACTGTAGTAGTTGAATATCCACAAATCGTTTTGCTAACTCTACTACTTTCCATGGTTCCATTATTCCTCACAAGGATAATCTCAAAGAAGGTAAAGAAAGAATAGATCAGCTGTCAGAAACTGCATAGAAACGAAGTAATAACAAGAATAAAACCTTCAACTCTTCCTTTTTTTGATTTTTTAAAGATAGGAAGATATTAGATCGGGTTTGGGTGCCCTATAATCCTTTGAGGACAAAATTGTTGTAGCATTGTTTTGACACTAATCTTTTTGGAATGGAAAAGAGGGATTAAAAGAAAGAAAAATAATTTAATTCTTTCTTACAGTTTTGTTGGTTTCTTCTTCTTTCTAAAGCTACTCCTTAATGAAGTTATACAAGCGAGGATAATAACACTTACGATAAAAACTGAGGATAAAGGAGTTGAAGCGGTAGGAATGTCAGTTAGAGGATGACGATCAGTAGAGTTAGCTATTCCATCAATCAGGTAATCTCCTTTTTCATAATCTGACCAGTAGTTACCTTTGCATCTAAGATACCAGCTATTGT
>BPTO01000277.1 GCA_023705985.1 Candidatus Heimdallarchaeota archaeon
AGAACTCCTATAATACCCATCACTAATACAAATATAGTATAAGTATCCATCAATTATCTTACCTCTAGTTATATATTATTTTTTCGGATTAGAGAATATTCTATTACAACAAAGAAAAAAAAGAAACCTTGAAAAAAACTAGGAGAGTTATTGTCAGCTAATTTTGGTTTACTGAAAACTTTTTCTCTTCTTTTTAAATTAATTGTTGGATTATAATAACTGAGATGAAATGAACAAGAAACAGTTAATCATTACTATCATCATTTTTAGTGTTGGCTAAGGACTATGGGTGACTGTTTATCAAATCCAGAAACAAAGAAAAATAGAATCTTTTTCGATTTTTATCTTACAGGATGAAGATTTCTTATCTTTGGTTTTATAGGTGAAGGGACAGAAGAAGAACCCTATATCATTGAATATCAAACAATTAATACTGGAGAATCAGGGATAAAGATAACTAATACCACCAAACATTGCATAATACGAGATTGTTATATAAATACTAAAGGAATAGGTATTCAAGTCACTAAAATTCAATCAGGTACTATCGTCATTAGTAACAATCGGATAATGAACGGAATAAAAGGTATTTTAGTAGAAAAAACGTAATATTTCCAAACTTCCTCCTCTCCGTCAAGAATGCAATTTTCAATTTGAACCTGATTCCAAGTTTTGTCCAAATTGTGGAATAAAAATCTAGATTGTTTTATTTCTTGAAAACCATCTTTCTAGTTTTTCTAGCTCTATTTTTTTAAGGTTTTCTTTAAGTTAATCTTGCGATAATCCTACTAAATTCTTTAGTACTTCCATCTCCTTCAGTTTCAAGTTTATCAGTTATTATTAAAAATAAATAAATAAATAAATAAATAAATAAATAAATAAATAAATAAATAAATAAATAAGCATGTCCCAAAACCTCTTAATCACCTCCAGAGGGTCTGAGCATACAAAAGAAAGGTATACCAGAGGAAAGGGCAAAGTAAAGTCTTGAGCTTATTGGTCAACTTACGGTCATAAATAATGGGGGGACGGAGCTTGATTAAACCAAAGACATGTTCAACGCTTGCACGTCGTTCAGAGTGGTGGTTTTCACGATACAAGCCAGGATAATTCTTTTCCGCTCTAACTCTCAGGTCTTGAGGACTATCAGTTCCGTGGTCGACAGAATTCTTGCTGGGTGGGACATCAGGGTACATACCTTCTTGCTTGATCCACCCCATGATATTTTCGTCCCAGTATGCTCCATCGAGGTGCATACATTTAAAGCGCTTTATCAACCTCTTTGGTAAGGTTTGAAAGAGTTTTCCACAAACTTTGCTGTCATGAGTGGTGGAAGGAGAAGTGGTGAGTGAGACTACTGCCCGAGAAGGAAGAGAGATAATAATATGCACTTTGTGGAAAAGTTTGGAAGTCTTCTTCAGTTGTCCTTTTGCCCACTTAAGGTAACGCCAGAGGTTACCTGTAGTGATTTTGAACCCTGAACTGTCTACTGCACACTCTGAGTCTTCCCATTTTACAGCAGTATTGTAACCTATAGCTCTAATCCAACTCTCTAACGATTGTACTCTTACATCCTGCCATACTCTGTGAAAAGTCGTTTTCGAAGGTATAGCCCTAAGATACCCTTCTCTTATCAGAAAGTCACACAAGGACAGTTTTAGAGGCAGTGTTCTCCATGGTACTCCTTCCATCCTTCCAATCACACAAAGTAAGACTATTATCCACCTTTCACCTAACCTTGGCGCTCCTCCCTTCCTTCGGTCTTCTGTTCTTTTCTCTGAAAATCTTCTTCTAACCAAATCTTTATTTAACTCAAAAAACTGTTTAACTACGTGAGGGTCGAGTTTTTGAAGTGTTTGCATATTTCAAGATTTGACCCTCACTTCTTAGACTCTTCGGTCTTTGCGTTTTTTCCCCTTTTCTCCGTTAAAATACTCTTTCTCCCTTAAAGAAGCTCTAGTCTACTCAGACTAGTTTTGGGACATGCTTATAAATAGCTTTCACAAATTTGTTAAGTAATCAAAATAATAATTAGTAATATTATTATAAACTAAAACTTGAAGAATTATTAATGGTGTTGTAATTGCTCAAAATCTTCCTCAGTTCCACATTCAGAGATTTAAAGGGATATAGACAAAACATTCTGAAAAGGCTTAATGATATTTTTTATGGAATTGGTATGGAAACATTTGTTCCTTCAGGTAAAGATTCGCACAGTGTCTGTTTGGAAAATATTGATGATTCTGATATCATTATCTTCCTTATTTCCCCCTACTATGGTTCATTCATTGATGAATGTAATGTATCAAATTGTACTGCTGAATGTCCCTTGAAAAAACACTCTAATAGAAAACTATCTTACACACATTGTGAATACCAATATGCCCTATCTAAAGGAAAGAAACACATGACATATCGTGTTGACGAGGGAAAGGATTTATGGAATTTAGTCCAACAATTATCTAAAATTTCTGATGCAGAAGAATTAGAAGAATCACCTATCACAGAAAAACTATCAAAATCTGATTTAATTTCTTATGTTCATTATCATAAAGTTGCAAAGTTTGTTTTAGATTTTAAGCAAGAAATCGAAAAAAATGAATTGATTCAAAAAATCACATTTAATGATGTTGAGACTTTAACTGCAAACCTATTTGCCAATATAATTAGTTGGTATGAAAAAGGAGAGATTACATTTAAGAATTTTTGTGGTAGGAAGAGAGAGTTGGTAGAACTACTTGATAAAATTGGTCAGAGTATTGAAATTTATGGTGTAGGTGGTATTGGAAAATCGTCTTTAATTCAAGTAGCACTAATACTAAGCAAACTTAAAGGTTGGAATATTATCTCAATAGGACAAAAACAAGCGTATATCAGTGGATCAGGATATCATCAATATAAAAAGAAACTTTACTATAATCATCATTACTTTCTGGGTTCAAGTGTCAACTTGAATGATATTTTAGATTCTTTGAATTTAAGTGAAAATAAAGCATTAGATGTAAAAGAAAAAATTGATATTATAAACAGCAGATTACAAAATGATAAAATCCTTCTATTTATTGATGATTTTCATCTTGCTGAAGAAAGTTTGCATAGGTTGGTGTGCAATACTGGCAACATAATAATTGCTGCTAGAAGTAAACAAGGTATTGCTAGAAGCGAATTTCACTTACAAGGTTTATCTATTGCTGAAAGATACGATTTAATTAATTTAACATCTAGGGTTTTCAATGTTGAACTAACTGATAATTCGAGAAAAAAAATATCTTCAATCACAGAGGGTCATCCTATTTCAATTGAAATCTTAATCAGAAATTACCAAAGAATTGACTTTGATATATGCGAGAAATATAAACAAATGTTAGATTTTACTAAAGATGAGCACGTCGAGGAATTTTTAAATAGGGTTATTCGAGACATATTAAATACTGTTTCTTTCTCTCTCTTAGAGGACATATCTGTACTTAACACCAATATTAAAACAAATATTAACAAAACGATTTTAGCACAAACACACGATTTAATTGAATTTAATAACAGTTTCAATGAATTAATAGATTCAGGTTTTATCACAAAAAAAACAAACTCTGAGTATCTCTATCGATTTACTTATCATCACATTCAACAGACCATACATAATTTAGAATGTACGAAATGTCATGAGGTTGCGATCAAATATTATAAGAAGAAACAAAATATAAGAAATATCAATTTGGACGATGAAGTAGAAACATTGTTCCATGAGA
>BPTO01000278.1 GCA_023705985.1 Candidatus Heimdallarchaeota archaeon
ACTCCGTCAACTTTTTAACATAACTCCCTATATAAGAGTTAATGGATTCTGATATACTCCCTCCATTCATGCTGATAATTTTCCAACATCTAAATGAAGAAGAAAAAGAGTATTTCAGACAATTAGAATGGAATAAAAAACTGGATAATCTGGAAGATCTCAAAGAGCTACTTCTACATGTTTTAGAAAATACTGTTGATCATTCTCATATGTTCTTCTTTGCTCTAGGTAAAATTTTTTATAATTTGGGAGAAATGGGTATTTTAAAAGAAACTTATAGACAAAACAAATCTCCTGGTATGGGGTTATGGTGTGGAAATTGGTTACTGAATGAAGGTGAGATGGAAGAATTTGAAGAATTAACCCTAAAACTTGAACAAGAACTCGAAAACTCTATTTTAATCGTTTTTCTTTACTATATAGAAGCAAGATATTTTCTTTTAACTCAACAACATGAAAAATTCAAGGATAGAAGAGAAAAATGTTATAATTATCAGCTTTATACTAAGGATAACAACTTCCTGTTGTCAGAATTTTACAAATTTGTTATAAGCTATATGTTTATCTTAGATTCACATTATATGCGCTCTACTGACGTTTTAATCCTAGCAAGAGACAAAATAAAACAAGCTATAGACATGACAAAAACAATAAAAGCTGAATGCCTTCACGCTATGTGTTATAATTCTATAAGTCGAATAGAACTTGATAGAGGAAATTTCCAATTAGCTCATCAATTTTTACTAAAAGCTGAAGCTATTTCTAAAAAACTTAAATATTTCAGACTTCTGTGGATAATCTCATCTGAAATAGGTGTTGTATATTCTAATATGGGTCATTTCTCTGAAGCAATGTTCTGGTTTGATAAGAGTCAGAAGATAATGAACAGATGGCAGAACGATAATAGAGGCTTGTATATGCTGCATTTTAACAGAGCTGAAGTTTATTTTGCTAAAGAAGCAATAAACCAAGCAATTGAAGAAATAGAATTGGCTATATCTATAGCTGAATCGAAAAATTTCGCTGTGCCAGAGTTAAATTTGAAATACATCGAAATTCTTCTTCATGATAATCAAACAAAGAAAGCAGGAAAATTACTTGAGGAATTCGAAAACAAGAAAAAAGGAATAATAACACAATCTGAAAAAGTATTGATATGGTTCCTTAAAGGTTTTTATGAAGTTAGAAAGAGCAATTATGGACATGCTCAAGAATTATTGCAGCAAGCTATGCTTTTGGCAGATTATCTAGGAAATGAAGTATATTGCTCGAAAACTTTAGTTCTTTTATTGATAGTTTTTCTACAGAAATATAACATAACACTGAATCTTGAGGAGTTGATAGATGCAGATAAGTGCTTAGAAGATATTATAACATATCTTGAAGAAACAGCTAAATATGAATCGGTTTCACATATATACTTCATAAGAGCTAAAATCAAGATGGCTTTGTTAGATTTTGAAACAGCGTTGTTTTTACTTAAAAAAGGTGAAGAGTATGCTCGCGTTTATACACCACAACTAGCTAAAGAATATGCGAAAAAGATTCTTTATGTGAAACAAGCAATAAAAAAGGAATTAGAGGATGAAGAAGAGCTAGAAACTGTAGATTTCCAAGAAGATCCCAAAATAATATTAACAATCTTAGGAAAAGAGTCTAAAAAATTAGCAGCTCCAAGAGCAGAGAAACCGATAGCTGTACTGATATTTCATTCAAGTGGAATTCCAATACGAACTTATACATCAGACGAAGTGACTGTAAGCGATGATTTACTCTTTGGAGGATTCGTCTCCGCAATTCGTCATCTGATGGATGAACTTTTTATCGACCAAAAACATGGTGTTCTTTCAATAGATCATGGTCAATACAAGCTCTTGATAGAATTCTCAGATAGTGATTTTTCTATTGCTGTGATTGCGTTAAGGGATAGTTTTATGCTCAGAAGAAAGATGCATAGACTAGTTGAACATCTTGCACTGAAAGATATTTTTAGTCGGAAATACCGGGGAGATTTGAACGAAACAATTGCTTATGAACTTGACACATTCATATTCAATCTTTTCAGTGTTAAAGGACACAAAACATGAACTACATATACTTAAAAGGAAAGAACATTTGTATGTTCTGTTGATTTCTGGAATTTTATTTTTTTATTGAGATGTTAGCTAAACTTTTTATTGGATATCGGAATAAAAAACATGAAAAAGATGAAACAGAAAGACCAGAAGATGGGGTTTCCAAAGGAATTTAGTATTTACATTCCTCTATTTTCAGAGAAAGAGCAAGAAATACTGAAAAATGAAACAAAAGCATTTCACACTAAAGATTCTTTAATAAAAGTAAGAGATTATTTAGTGGATTTTGTGCCTGAGCAAACTGATCCTTCTGATTTTCTACTTTTTGCTTTTGGAAAAATACTATTTTCTGTAGGAGATTTTGAAACTATAGAATCCCTTTCAAGTCAATACGAATCAAAATCTTTTGAACTTTGGAGAGCTAGAATGTTAATCCGAAAAGGTGAAAATGAAGAAGCATTAAGAATCGGATCTAAACATAGGGAAAACATGGAGAATCATCAAATATTAAGATTGCATGCCACAAGAACCTTAGCTGAGGGATATTTCAACTTAGGAAACTATGAGCAGAGTCAAAACCTTGTTGAACAACTCTTAGCAGAACCGATGTCGTTCCCAAAAATGCCCCCAGAGGAAAAACCTGTAGTTAATGACATTCTACTAGATGGACATAGAGATGGCATAGTATTGTCAAGACACGAAGTAGAAACAGTTAAACTTGAAAATAAAATTAATTTAGCTTTACATATGTCAAAAGAGCTAGAAGAAAGAAATCATATAGGCGTATTCTACAATTTAATGAGTTTAATTCAGAGAGATGCCGGAAAAACAGATGATGCAATCAATTATTCCAAAATAGCTATAGAAATTTTTCTAGAAACTGGGAATAAAAGGATGTATTCTATGACAAAAGGGAATTTGGGGAAACATTATATCTATGTTGGACAATTAGATGTAGCAGAAATACTTCTGAATGAAGCAATAGATGAACTACAGACACTAGAAGAAAATAGAAATGTAGCTTTTTGCATACTCTTTTTAGGTGATATTAAGATTGCTCGAGGTAAGTACAATGAAGCTATTATAAATTATAAAGAAGCACTTAAGATAATTGAAAAACTTAATCTTAAAGAATCCTACCAATATTGCGTCTTAGCAGAGTTATATCTTCAAGTGAATAGAATCAGCGATATGGATGTGATTATGAAATATCTAGATGAAGACGTGAGAACTAATCCATCACCTGTCATTGAAGCGTATCTAATTTTCCTTAAAGGTTTGGTACATAAGAAGAATCTAAATTACGGTGAATCAGTCAAATCTCTTGAAAAAGCATTAGTTCTTTCTGATAATATAGGAAGAGGAGAGTTATCAGCTAAAATTATCATGAATTTAGCATTTGTTAATCTGAATAAATATGATGCTAATAAGGAAGAAGAACAATTAACAGTAGCTCTTTCGAATTTTGATCAAGTGATCCCATTTTTTACAGAAAATAAATTAACTAAAGAACTAATAGCTTTCTTGCTACTACAAGGAAAAATCTTCGCAATCTTTAAAGATTATTCACAATCATATAACTATTTACAAGAAGCTAAGGATTTAGCTATTGGAAAAAATAACAAGATAATATTCAAG
>BPTO01000279.1 GCA_023705985.1 Candidatus Heimdallarchaeota archaeon
CGTTTCCTCGCTAGTTATAGTCCCAAACGTCACACTAATGTGTATCATTATACCTGTATCTTGTTCAATTACCAGTTCAACATCCACAGTTGTATCATCATTGTATTTTATATCACCAACGTATCTAACTTGATTATTATTTATCTCGATGGTGAAGTTAGAGTCTTCATTAAAGTAAAATTCATCAATGACAGCATAAATCCATTCTTCTTCTACAGAGTTTACACCATCCATAGATATAGGATAAATGAACCAATGAAAAGGGTCATCCCAATGGAAATCAAATATCTGTTCTCCAAAAGTGAGGTTGAAATAATCAGAATAATTACTAAATGTTATTTGAGCAAAATTCACATCAGCTGGACTTTTAAGAATTTCAAGTGTTATTACACTTTCGTTTTCTAAATCCATAAAACGACCTTCAATTTCCATATTAAATTCATAATATGTCAGATCCCAAACAAATTCGTCACCAACTATGAGTTTGTCGGAATAATATATTTGGGAAGCAGCTGTAACTGAATTTAATTGTAGCCCTAGCAATATAAAAATAGTTAAAGCTAAACTCACTATTGTTTGTTTTTTCATTTGATTTACCTGTTGTTTTTTTCTTTATTGTCCTCTTTAATCAGAGAGAAATAAAGCTAGTAGTATTTGACTGTGCGCATTTATAAACATGTCTATGTTCTATTTAAATGCCTTATACTCAAAGAATCAGTCTTTTTCGTAGAAGCACAGTAATCAACACTAATGGAATTATAAAAGCAAACAAACTACTTGGAACACTAAAGCTAAAGCCTACTCCTCTCCTCTTGAAGACTTGATGATAGCTCGTTTCCTCGCTAGTTATAGATTCAACCTTAATGCTAATTTGTATCATTATGCCTGTATCTTGTTCTATTATCAGATCAACATGCTCAATAGTATCTTCATTGATTTTTGTATCACCAACGTATCTAACTTGATTATTATTTATCTCTATGTTGAAGAAAGAGTTTTCTTCATCCCATAAATAATCATCATTTATAACATAGATCCATTCTTCTTCCACAAGATTAAATATTGTACCTTCCAAAATAACATAGGTTGGACAAATGAACCAATAAAACGGGTCATCATCCCCTTTGAAATCAAATATCTGTTCTCCAAAAGTGAGTTTGAAATAATCAGAAAAATCACTATAATCTTTTTGAGCAAAATCCACATTAGCTGGACTTTTAAGAATTTCAAGTGTTATTACACTTTCGCTTTCTAAGTCCATAAAAGGGTATTCAATTTCCGTATTTACAGTGTAATATGTCAAATCCCAAACAAATTCGTCACCAGCTGTGAGTTTGTCAGAAAAATACATTTGGGAAAAAGCTGTAACAGAATTAAATTGTAATCCTAGTAATATAAAAATAGTTAAAGCTAAACTCACTATTGTTCGTCTTTTCATTTGATTTTCCTATTTTTTTCTTTATTATCCCCTTTTAATCAGAGTGTAATAAATCTAGTAATATTTGTCTGTGCAAATATATAAACATATATGTATTGAATTTAGACATCGTATACTCCAAGAATTAACGCATCTTGTTTTATCACGAAAATGATTTAAGCTATTTCACGAATATAATATTAGATGCCTTTTACTCCCTTCCATTTTGGTTTTGCTATATTTTTATTCAGCATCTTTACTTTTTTAGATCCAATTGCTCTCCTAATCGGTTGCGTAATTATTGATCTCGAACCTATTTTCTATCTTCTCTTTGGAGTAGGACAGCTCCACGGAATAATTCATAGTTTTCTAGGAGTGATTATCTTCTTATTACCTGTTTCATTACTCAGCTGGTTATCTTTTCGATGGTTCAATCTTGAACGGTACTTCAAACCTTTCAATCCATACATTTCACTTCTTTCCGGTTTGGTAGGATTAGTTTCACATATCTTCTTTGATACAATTATTTACTCCGAGATGATGTTATGGTTTCCTTTTTCAAGAGAACAAGGGGTATTTTTTGGTTTATGGTCGTCTAATACTGATTACATTATATTAACAGCAATGTTCGGTGCAGGAGTTATTATCTTATGTACAAGATTTCTTCTAAAGAAACAAAAGAAAAAAAGACTTAGCAATTAGAGTACTTTTCATTTTCTTTATCACTGTGGCAGGTTTAGTGTCTTAAACTCTCAACTTATTTCTGATTTTACCCTTATCTGCAGTATCAAGAACTAACCAATCTCCCCAATCCATTAACTAGAGCACTATTTTTTCCTATAAAAGCAGTAACCTCTTTAAACGTCATCAGAAACCTCTCCACCACCTCTAACTTAATTTAGAACTTTTTCTTTTGAAGGTGTATTTAAAGCAGTTTTTCCTGAAACATGTACTAGAAAACTACACTTTGAAAAACAATATTTATAAAAAAGAAGACTTTTCGTCAATCATGAATAATGAGCTTTTAAGAATCAATCTTACAACAAAACAGATTTCACTAGAAAAGATACCAGAATCGGTAGTTTATAGTTATGTAGGTGGTACTGGATATATCACCTATTATCTTTACAAAGAATTAGAGCCAAAAACAGATCCTTTGGGACCTGAAAACAAGATTATTATTGCAACTGGACCAGCACAAGGAACTAGAATACCAATAACTGGGAGATATGCTGTAGGGACTAAGAGCCCGTTAACTAATCACTTCCTTGATAGCCATGCAGGAGGTTTCTTAGGACCAGAAATAAGGTTCGCTGGATATGATTTGATTATTATTGAAGGTAAAGCTGAAAATCCTGTTTATATTTCAATCAAAGATGATAAAGTAGAAATCAAAGACGCAAAAAATCTTTGGGGAAAACTGTCATATGAGACTGAAGATGCGATTAGAGAAGAGCAAAATGAACCTAAGATGAGAATTATTTGCATAGGTCCAGCAGGAGAGAATCTTGTTGCAATATCATGCCCAACAGCAGATAGTCATAGAAATCCGGGAAGAGGAGGACTAGGTGCAGTATTTGGTTCAAAGAATCTTAAAGCTATCGCAGTAAAAGGATCTTCGCGACCAACAAATGGTGATCAAGAGAAAATAGGAGAGTTACGAAAAGAGTATAATGCTAGAGCTAAGCAAGCAATAGATGCAGGAAGAGGTATGAACAAATATGGAACTAGCGATGCAGTAGGTTTCGCAAATGAAATGAGTCAATACCCAACAAGAAATTGGCAATCGGGAGAGTTTGAGGAATACGAAAAAGTTGGTGGTGTAGAGATGGACGAGAAATACAAAGCAATGAAACGTCCGTGTTATGGTTGTCCTATAGGTTGTTCAAGTACTCTTGATGGTTCTGATTTTGAGTGGACAGAGAAGAAGGAAATTGCTCGTCCGGAATATGAAACCTTAGCTATGCTTGGAGGAAATTGTGGAATAAGTAATAATGAAACAATTATTCATGCGAACTATCTGTGCAATCAGTTAGGATTAGATACAATCAGTACAGGTAGCGGAATAGCGATGGTAATGGAAGCTGTGGAAAAAGGTTTACTCAAAGGAGAAGAGTTCGAGGGAATAAAATTTGGAAATGATGAAAAACTTTTGGAAATGCTAGAACTGATAGCTTATAGAAAAGGTATAGGAGAGATACTAGCAAGAGAGGAAATGCACAAGCAGCTAAACATTGGGGAATTGAGCATTTAGCTATACATGTTAAAGGCCTTCCATTTGCCGCTTG
>BPTO01000280.1 GCA_023705985.1 Candidatus Heimdallarchaeota archaeon
CAAAGATGTAAAACTGTTTAAGAAAGGTGACCAAGTTTTTGCATCAACCATCATATCTGATTTTGGTGGTTATGCTGAATACAAATGTTTTCCAGAAGATGGGTTACTGACACTAAAACCAGCTAATCTGACTTTTGAGGAAACTGCAGCTGGGTTGGCATCAGGGGCAATTTCAGCATTGATTGTTCTTAGAAAAGCAAATATCCAGAAAGGACAAAAAGTATTGATCTACGGTGCTTCTGGAAGTGTAGGTACATTTGCAGTGCAGATGGCTAAGTCCTTTGGTGCAGAGGTTACTGGGATTTGCAGTACAACTAATTTGGAAATGGTGAAATCTCTAGGAGCTGATAAGGTCATTGATTACACAAAAGAGGATTTTACTCAGAGTGGTGAGACCTATGATGTTATCTTTGACGCAGTAGCCAAGATATCATCTTCACAAGTAAAAGAGTCTCTAAAGAAGACAGGAATCTATCTTAATGTTGGGAAAGATTCAGGTGGTTTTGGTGATGTAAAAACTGAACATCTAAACTTCCTCAAAGAGCTTGCTGAGGAAGGAAAGCTAAAACCTGTTATAGATAGAAGCTATCCAATGGAACAAATCGTGGAAGCACACCAGTATGTTGATAAGGGACACAAAAAAGGAAATGTTGTAATAACTGTGCCATAAAAATAGGTATCCCTTCACTATTTTTTATAATCCAGCTCATGCTTTTTGATGTTGTTAGAACCCTCTTAATTGAGAGTTATACTTATATATCTCATGCTATATTTGGGAAATTATTGATACTTTTGTCATTTGAAATAATTTATATTAAAAAAAATGTTGTGTGAGTAGAATGGAAAACAGTAATACAATCAAAGAAATTGAAATTAGTACGTCTAGAATAGTCCTTAAATTCTTGAAACTATTCTTATTTAGCCTTATAAGATTGAGGTTTTATATTCCAGGTGTACCTGATATAAAAGTTGATAAATTATATGATCTTATAAAATCTAATCAGTCTCCTTTGATAATTGATTGTCGAGACAGAACAGAATTTTATGCAGCTGAGGGGTCTTATAAGAAATGTGGACACATTCCAAATGCTAAATTATTACCTATATTTCAGTTTACAGCTAACTTAGTGCATCTTTCTTCTTTTAAAGACAAAGAAATAGTAACTATTTGTCCGGGAGGGGGAATGTCTTTGGTTGCAGCTGAAATTATGATCAAAGCAGGATTTACAGATGTTAAGAGTTTAAGAGGAGGTATGAATAAGTGGCATAGAAAAGGATATCCGACCACTACAGCTGTAAATACTGAAGATACCATTTACTTTATTGAAGGCACTGAAACTGAGAGTTTAGAAGATAAACTTAGAAAAACTAGCGAAAAGCAAACTTTGGATGAAGCTTTTACTGGTGAAATACACAAGACTCTTGATGCACGCAATTTTAACTGTCCTGTACCTGTCTTGAAATCTAAGAAAGCATTGATGAAATTAGATGTAGGTCAGGTTTTAGAAATTCTAACTACTGATCCTGGGAGTAAGAAGGACATTCCAGCCTGGGCTCATGTCACAGGTCAGGAGCTAATTTCTGTTGAAGAGAGTGGTCCAGAAGAGTTTCGTTTCCTTATTAAGAGACTGAAATAATGAACAATTGTGATCAGAAAATGAGTAAATCAGAGAAGTTTTGGGACAAAAGAGCAATTGAGTATGATAGAAATGAAAAGAAATGGGAGCAGACTTATAACAAAGCTCTTGAAAACACAAAAAGATATCTTAAAAACAGTGATGTTGTTTTAGATTATGGGTGTGGGTCGGGAATATTAACTATACAACTTGCTAACCTAGTTAAAGAGATTCATGCATTAGATATATCATCTAAGAATATTGAAGCTGCTGAACAAAGAACAAAAGGGAATAAAGTAGATAACATAAGTTACACACAAACAACTATATTTAATGATAGATACAAGAAAGAATCATTTGATGTGATTTTAGCTTTCAACATTCTACATCTGTTAGAAGATACTCCAAAAGCTGTGCGAAGGATAAATGAACTTCTAAAACCTGGAGGATTATTCATTTCAGAAACTGCTTCTTTAGGAGAAACAAAATCTTTTTTCAGATTCTTGATGTCTTTCTTAAGTAAAATGAAATTACTACCTCATGTGGTAGCTTTGAAATTCTCTGAGTTAGAAGAAATGATATCTAAGGATGATTTTCAGATTGTCGAAACTGAGATATTAGGACAAACTATGCAGACTTTTTTTGTTGTTGCAAAGAAGTTGTGAGCTACTTACAAAATATAGTGAAACAATCATAGATCTATTTGGATTAATTGACTTTTAAGATAATAATAATTTAAACTCAGTATGTCTTAAATATGTCAGATGTAATGTTGAGATGTGAATTTCAAATGTCATTGGAAGAAAATAAGAAACTTATTCTAAGATTAAATGAAGCTTTTAATACTCAGAACTGGGATTCATTGGACGATCTAATTGCACAAGATTATGTGAATCACAGCAATAATATCAAAGGTCCGGAAGCCCTCAAACAGCTCATGAAGATGGGTAAGTCAGCCTTCCCTGATTAGCATGAAACTATTGAAGATAAATAGGTAATCTAGGATCTTATTACCATTATTTTCATTTCATTATTTTTTTAGTAATTTATAAGTGCAGAGACTTTTTTGAGAAAAACTATTAAGTCTAAAGTAACACTACTAATTTATGAAAATGAAAGCAGTCGTATATGAAAAATACGGAGAATTGGAGGATGTTCTCAAATTAAAAGAGGTTGAAAAACCTTCTCCTAGGGACAATGAAGTATTAGTTAAAATTCATGCTACAGGCATAAATTTTGCTGATTTTGGTTTAGTTAGAGGTAAGCCTCTCTTGGGCCGCTTATGGTCAGGTTTTTTCAAACCAAAAAATCCTATACTCGGAGCTGATATAGCGGGACAAGTTGAAACAGTAGGTAAAGACGTAAAGCTGTTTAAGCCAGGTGATGAAGTATTCGGGGACATAGGCTCGGTTGGCTGGGGTGGTTTTGCAGAGTATGTATCTGTTCCTGAAAATGTATTAGCACTGAAGCCAACTGATTTATCATTTGAGGAAGCAGCTGCTTTACCTCAAGCAACACTCGTCGTTGTACAGGGTCTTCGTGATCATGGACGGATTCAGCCAGGACAAATGGTTTTGATTAATGGTGCGTCTGGTAATAATGGTTCACTTGCTGTGCAGGTTGCCAAATCATTTGGGGCTGAAGTGACTGGGGTATGTAGTACCAGGAATTTAGAATTTGTCAAATCTCTGGGAGCTGATAAAGTAATTGATTATACCCAAGAAGATTTCACTAAAAGTGGGCAACGTTATGACTTGATTTTTGATATAGCAGTAAGTCACTCGATATCTGACTATAAACGTGCATTGAATCCTAAGGGGGCTTACATTGCAGGCGGATTTAATCCAACCTCTCTGTTCTTTGGTCCATTGATTTCAATGTTCGGGAGTAAGAAAGTGGCTTCATACATGGGCAGATTAAGCATTAAGGATCTGGAATTTATGAAAGAGCTAATTGAAGCTGGTAAGGTCGTACCTGCTATAGACAAAAGTTTTCCTTTAACCGAGGTTGCTGAAGCTATCCAATATTATAAAAAAGGTGCTCAAGGAAAAGTGGTCATAAATATAGTCTAGAAATAA
>BPTO01000281.1 GCA_023705985.1 Candidatus Heimdallarchaeota archaeon
CTAATATTAAACGAATGCACACTACTTTGTTCCTGGTAAGCTAAATAGTCATCTCTTATTGTATCGAGTTGGTCGCTGAGTACAATGATTGCATCTTTCATTTTATTATATTCTGCTATGATATCTTGGTCTTCAGCATCTTTTGTAGAGGTTAATATTCTGCTTAGACTATCTTTGCTTTCAGATATAGTGTCAGTAAGTCTCCTTCTTCTACCATAACTGGCATAATCAGTAAACACATCAAAAAGCTGAACAAAAAGTTTTCTGGAATATACATCTCCCAGTTTAGACAAAGTAGTGTGCATTCGTTTAATATTAGTTGTCAGCTGATAATCTGATTCAGTTTTCAGAAGCTCTAGAAGATGTAAAAGCATGAAACGGACTCGTATATCAGGAGTTGTTGCACGTCTTTGAAACACTATTTTTCTAATTTCCTCGGTTGAACTAATGGTACCTTGAAGATTCTTTTCCCGAACCATAAAATAGAAACTATCAACGAGAGATTTGGATTCATCAATTATGTCCTTTCTATTCGACTTACTTGTAAATCCAAATTCAATAAGAATATTCTCAACTTTATCAGGATATGCATTTCTATGAATTTTTATTATTTTATTTTGAAGTTTCGAGAGACTGATTTCAGGTTCATTATAAAGAGTTGAACAGATAGCGCTTTGTATTGCGTACTTAGTATTTCTGTTCTCTTCTTTCATACTTTCCATACGCTTTTCTGTTCCGAAGATTATATTTCTACAGACTCTTAGAACGTCTTTAAATGTATTTAATGGCATTTTTGTTTCCTCTGAGATATATTGGCATATTATTTATACTTTGAATCACACTACAATTTTTTGGAAATTTAAGTGGGTGCAAACCTTCTAATGATCTTGAAATAGAAGATCGCACAATTGAATGTGTTAATATGACTTTGTTTGGTGCTGTTTTCTGTATAAGATTAATTGAATCTTTTGCAGATATATGTGTTTCTAACCTAAATGGCACAACATTCAGGTTTAATAAGAGATTCTGCATATCTAATGATAATTTTGTAAATGTATTGGGTGCTGAAGGGTCAAATTGAGACATTATCAGATGTGGAAGATTTTTGTTATTAATATGAGAAACATAGTCATATGATCTTGAATTTGGTTTGAGAAAATTCTTTGAAGTGGTTATTATTATAGTTGGAAACGTAAGAATATCTTCTATTCTCAAATCCTTTGCTCTATTTTGTACATTAGAACTACAAAAAACGCTCTTTTGTCTTTTGAATTCCTTTCGATATATTTTCAATACTTCATTTATGAATCCATCTAGAAAGACTGGAACTGTTTTTATGGAACCATTTAACATCGCATTGTCAATTATCTTAATAATCTCTTGAGCGTGACCTGTTGCTTGGACAGGAAAAACAATCAATTGATGTTGGTTGAGTGCTCTGTTTACGGATTCAATTATGAATTTCTCTTGTTCTTTGCGTTGCAGAGGGAGAGATTGTGTTGGCATATAGAAATTTGTCCCATCTAGAATTATACAATCCAATCCATTCTGTTTTGGAATGTAAGGTTTCTGACCTATGGAATACTGTTGTTGTGGTTGGTAATCACTGGAAAAGAAAATCGTTTTACCAACATATTTGAACAAAAAACCTGAAGACCCTAGGATGTGTCCTGAAGGAACAGGAATAACTTCTAGGACCGTACCTCTCTTTTTTGATGTAAATGTAAGAGGTTTGAAGAAACTAATTTCTGATATAATCTTAATCTTTTCATTGAATAGAGATGTTTTTAGCAATTTTATTTCATTATTAAGCGTTTCATCATCAATTATTTCACTTTCAAATTCCAATTGAAAAGGTAATATTCTTTCTAATATCTCTCTTGTAGGAATGGTGGCATATATTTTCTCAGATGGAAGATTTTGCATAATCGGTAAGATTGCTCCACAGTGGTCCATATGACTATGAGTAACTAAAACCGCTTGTATCTTACTCCATGAACCTAATAATCTAGTCAAATAAGAATAATCAGGATATCGCTTCCTACTATTATAACGAACTCCACAATCAACCAGAATATGAATGTCATCAAAACTAAAAAGAAAGGAAGAGCATGATGCCTCATTTCCCCCACCCAAAGGAATAAATCGGATAGATGTATCAATTTTTTCATTGAATTGTTCTTTCAGCTCAGTTTCACCAGCATATAGTTCAGATTTGTCCACTTTATATCATATCCAATTGTTTAATCATTCTAACGCGAAATAATTTCTTATTAAATCGAGTAGATTTTTGATGTAATTTCTATTAAATCCTTTTAGTTTCCCCATTTATAAGAAGAAACTTCTTTTAAATATATGTTGCTTTAATTATATAAAATAAGTATTTTATCAGAGTAAAATTACCAATTTATAGATTAAGAGATTTTACCGCATTTAGAACAAAATTTATATCTCTCAGTATAGATAGAATTCTGTTTAACATGATAAATGACATGAGAGATTTTGATGATGAGATTATTGAATTTTACAAGAAAGTGTTTGAGCTTTCCACTTTAGATCGTTATGCTGTTTTCAGATCCTTTGAGTTCCATGGAATTCTTACCAATATGATAAAATCAGATGAAGAACTAAAGGGCTATTTTCCTGTTCTGATAGGGGATAGTTTTTATTTTAAATTATCGGAATTTAGTGAAACTAAAGCTTTACTTTCTCAACTTATACCAAGAAGTGAAATAGACTTAGAAAACATAATTTCCATCCTCTTAGAAGACAATAGAGATGAGTATTTATGCCAAGCTATGTTAATTCTAAAAGGTGATATTAGATTTACTTATCATAATGATGCTGAACAAGTATTAAAAACTGTATCAGACTTTCTTAAATCCGATTCAATTGCTCTTCGATTACCAGCTTTCCTGTTTCTCCACTCCTACTTTCATATTTTGGATTACCATAAGATAAACTATCCAAACCTTGTGAGCCTCTCACAAATTGAAAGAATTGCGGTTTTATGTAATTGGTACTATGTTCTACAAGATGCTCCTGAAGGATATGAATTTCGAACACAAATAGTAAGGAAATGGTTAGAGGAATTAGTAAAAAGCTCTTCCAATATCGAGAAGATACTAGCAGAAAGTGTTTTAGAATTTGAAGATAACTCCGAAGTAAATGAAAAATAAGAAGAAAATTAAAGAAGTTTGTGGTTTGCTTTGTTACCTATCCATTTAGTGAAATTCTAATACTTTGTGAATTGTCAACAGAATATTAGACTCGAATTTACCACCTTCAAGCCAAAACTTTTATCCTTGCAACGTTTCAATATAAAAGATGAGTGATAAAATTAAAACTGATTTTACAAAAGAGATAGACAATTATTTATCCAACAAAGAGAAGCTTGAGTATGATCCTAATGGGATGTGGGAAGAGTTTGGGCTTGAATATGATGGGACATTTCTTTCAAAAATTATCGAATATTTGAAGGTTAAAGATGCAACAATATTAGGAGAGATATCTCAAGCTTCTCTTAGATCGGAAGAGCACACGTCTGAACTCCAGTCACGTGGCCTTATCT
>BPTO01000282.1 GCA_023705985.1 Candidatus Heimdallarchaeota archaeon
ATTGGGTGTTTCTTATCATAGTCTTAGGATTGCTGAAAATGGCTGTTCTGTTTTTACTGTATAAGTATATCTTAATTATTTTGCACAAAACGACCAAAACAGCTGTAAAACTAAATAAGTGCAGTCTTGAGTACATTAAAAAATGTTAATATGATATGTTATGTCAGATTATGATGAAATCTGTAATAAATAAATCTGAAGACTCGAGGGCTGATATCGAGTATAAATCAAACATCAGTATTGCTTGTAGATTATGTGGAGAAGAAATATCTGAGAATGCTAAGAAAGGAATCGTTCCTTTTGTTCATGGCTTTTGCTTTTTCCAACACGTTGATACTTACACTGATGTTATCCTCATTCCTGCATTAAGAGATGAAGATTGGTCTTGGGATGGCAAACATGTAGTTTTATACGAACAACTAACTGACAAGATGATTAAGGGATTGGTATAGATGGCTACAAAAAAAGAATGCGAAACAATTACAATCTATATTGATAAAGAAACATTATCCAGAGTAAAGAACTTTGCCAAAGATAAAGGAAGATACTCTCGAAGTTCTGCAATCGTTCATTTAACCAATCAGGGACTCAAGAAAGAGAAGAGTGATTGATATGTTGAACAAACCAGAAGAAAGAAGTTTCTGTGAGTCAAAGATGATGAGGCACTCTGATGAAGCTAAGAAATTTCTGGTGGATTTTTTCAAAGAATTTGATAGAATAATGGGTTCAGAAATTGGAGAAGATGAAGATGAATCTGATTGAAGAAATAACTGAAAGATTGGATGCAATCACCAAAGCACCCAGAAAATATCGGGAGTTCTTTGCTCATATGATCATGTCTGTTATAGCCAAAGAAAACAATATAACAATTATTGCTAATCAACGAGAAATCATCTACGATAATGCTTGGCTTAAGCAATTAGCTGATATGTTTGCTGTGATGGATTTTACTGATAAGGATTATTGTGGTAAGAAATTCATTGAAAAAATAGAGAGAAAGAAGTATAAACTGACAAACATCCCTGCAGAGATATTAGATGAAGTAATCACGTATATGAAGAAAGGAGAGTTACCTAATGGGATTCATTGAAACATTTGTGGATACTATGAAATTAGTCTATGATGCTCCAGATAAATTTCTGGATTCCTCTGCACTGTCTTTAATATCAACTTTTGCAGGTCGAAAAGCAGTCATAAATACAGGTATCAACAAAAGTATAGTCGATATAGCATATTATACTATGAACTCAAGTGGTTCATACTTGAATCTATGGTATATGCTTATAGGCACATCTAGGGAATCAAGAAAGAGCACAGTTTTGAATATTGTTCGTGAGTTTATTCAATGCATAAGAAAGGATATGTTAATACCTCCCGGATTCAGTCCTGAGAAATTAACCCAGATATTATCAGAAAGAAGCAAAGAAGAAAGACCTGAAGCATTATGGATTTATGATGAGTGTTCAGGATTCTTTGAAAATATTCAAAGACAATACATGTTGTCTACAAAAGAGATTCTATCAAATATTTACAATTGTAAATATTATGGTGGCAATATAACTTTAAGTAGAGGTAAAAACGAAGTAGAACAATCTTACTTAGGTGTATTGATGGCAGGAACAGAATATGTCCCTACTTTGTTTGATGAGAAATATATGCATCAGGGTTTTGCTAATCGTTTCATATATGTTCATGATACAAGAAAGGAATTTAAACCAAAAGAAACCAGTGTTCCGTTAAAATATGAAAAGAACATAAAGAAGCTTATCAGTTGGTTGAAGAAGCTAGACGATAACAAAGACAAAATTCAAATAATATTTAATGATGATGCTTTGGATTTAACTAATAAATTTGGTAAAGAAATCGATGAACGTATTCAAAGCAAAGAAGACGATTTGATATATCAGGGATGGCTAGGCAATATGCCTGACTATGTAGACAAATTATCTGCTATCTGTTGTCTAAGTGATTTCTTTAATGAAAATAACGAAGATGATTTGATGGAACTTTTACAAAAAGGAATAGCCAACATCGAAAAGGAACATGTTCAGAAAGCAATAGATAGAATGTGGGAATCTTTCAAAGATTACAAAAAGATAATTCAGATAATGAATGATTCAAAAAGAAAGAAAAACACGATGAGTCTTAATGAACAGGAAAATCTAATCAAGCAAGTTATTCGCAGTTCTCCTAATAAAGAGATACCAAGAACAGAATTGAAAAAACAGATAAGAAACAAAATCAAAAACTCAGATGATATTCTCGATGGTTTAGTAGATAGAGGAATTTTAGAAATCTTTGAAATTAGGACTTTAGGCAGACCAAAAATAATATACAAGATTAAGACTTAAATGTCTTAATTGCTTATTTTTTTTTCATTAAAGTTCAACCATTACAGACATTCTTACTTGTGTGTTATCCATAGTTACTTACTTATTTACTTAGTTGTATATATATTACTAATAAGTATATATAATAGAATAGAAGAATATTTAAAGAAATAAATAGACTTATTGGTAATTATTTACTATATACCAACATTTAACATTTAAGGCATCTGAAATGTAGTTCCTTTAGACGAGACAGCCTGTAACTGCAGGACTTTTTTGTAAACAAAAATAGCAACTAAGTCAACTAAGTCTTGAGTTTAGTTTTTAATAAATAAAGCAATAAAAGCCCTATTTTCCACATCTGTAAAGTTAGACAGGCTGTAATTCCAAATTAAAGAGCATACCTAAGGCTTGGTGTAAATACCTTAATACTTTCATATATGGACTATCGGAAGGTAGCCTTAGGGTGCAAGTATGTGATTATCAATTCTTGTAATATTAAAATTATGGATTGGATCCATATACTTCCGTTGGTGGGAATTGATTTCCCCATTTTTGACAAAGAGAACTTAATTAGCTAAGAAATTTCTCACTCCATTTTCTCACTCCATTTTCTCACCCATTTCTCAAAAGGATCGAAACTAATACTTGATTTTCTCCAATTTATTTTTATAGATTTAGTTTCAGAGTCAAGAACAAGTAATCTTGCTGCATTTCCAGTGATTTCAACTCCTCTTGGATTTGTACCTGGTTTGGGAAGTTTTATGTATGCATTTCTCCCTAATTTTTTTAGAATTTTCTTCTGAGTTTCCTTTGATATATAATAGAAACCTCCGTCTTTTCCCCAATTGATGTGAATTAACAATAAATCCGCTGTTGGTTCATAGTTATCTCTGAATTCTTTAGCTTTTTGAGAATCTACAGTCCAAATAAGTTTGAAACCTCCGATATTCCTGCTTGTAATAGTTTTAATGGAAATAGGCTTTCCAAAAACCATTACGTCAACTTCTTTCTCTGTAGTAGGAATATCTGTATTAACATCTGTTTGATCAAACACATCTAAGAGAAGTGCAATGATAATTTTTTCTCTTACATTACCAACTTCCATTCCTATTTTTCCTGCTCTAGAACTTTCCAATTCTGCTAGTTGAAAAAGTATCGGAAGAGATCGGAAG
>BPTO01000283.1 GCA_023705985.1 Candidatus Heimdallarchaeota archaeon
TCTTTTTCCCTCAGAGAAGCTCTAGTCTACTCAGACAAGTTTTGGGACATGCTTAATATATACATATAGAATGTTTATAAATATGGAATCGATAATATAAGAAAATGAATAAAAGAAAGCAAATTGTACAACTCTTACTTGTAATCTTTCTTCTATATTTCACAATTTACATCAATATGCAGTTGTTAGCTGAAACCTATGGTAAACAAATAAATGAAAAAGTAATCCTCTATCAAGATTTTGGAGTAAATACTTCTATTACTATTAATGGTGATGCTGATTTTGTGAAATACAAATTACAAGGAAACGGCTCAATTCATAACCCATTTCTAATTAAGGACTTGTTTATTGAAACAACAAATATTTCTGGTATATACATATCTTCGACAACAAAAAATTTCGTTATTCAAAACTGCTATGTGGAAGCGAAAAAATATGGTATTCTTCTTATAAATATTACAGCAGGTACAGCACAAATAATTAATAATACGTGCAATAATAACAGTGTTGCTGGTATCTATTTATTTGATTCTAAATCGTCCTTGATTGCAAACAATGAGTTCCTTTTAAACAAAAAAGAAGGGTTATATTGTCGATATTCAGGGTTATCAAAGATTATTAATAACACTTTTTATGATTGTGGTTTGTTTGTTTTCGAAGAAACTATACTTGATTTTCTTTCATATGAAATTAACGGAAATAGTGTAAATAAATTACCCCTAGGCTATATAATAAACATGGATGCCATAACAATCAACTACCCCTATGGTCAGCTTATTATAATAAATTGCACAAATTTAACTGTAGACCGACAATATATTAATAATACATCGATGGGAATGATGATATTTTTTTCCACTAATTGCCAAGTGCTAAATAGCACATTTTCAAATAATAATCTCTATGGAACATATATTCTATCTTCAAAAACAATTAAAATTGAAAATTGTACATATTCAAATAATTTTTACGATGGAATACGAGTAGTATTAACTGAACTAACAACAATAAATAACTGTGATTGCAACAACAATGCTGTTGGAATCTATGTATGTGATTCTCCTTATACTTTAATTTCATACAATAGTTTCTCCAATAATCTCTTTGCGGGTTTATATTCAATTTATTTCTCTGATTATTCTACCTTTTCAAATAATTCCTTCTGCAACGATGGATTGTACATTTTTGGAGAAACAATGGAGAGTTATCTTTCATATGTAATCGAAAATAATACAATAAATGATCGCAAATTAGTTTATTTAAAGAATACTAATAATAAAACACTTAAAGATTTCTTTGGACAAATTTTTCTTATCAATTGTTCAAAAATAATAATAGAAAAGAATAACTGTTCTTTCACTTCTACGGGTATTACTCTTAAATATAGTTCTAATTGTCAAATTGTTGGTAATAATTGTTCAAACAACACGTTCTATGGAATCAAGATAGACAATGCTGACTCTACAAGAGCTGATAGTAATTTCTGTTTAAACAATCTTCTTGATGGATTTCTCATTTTATCTTCTCCTAATTCAACGTTTTCTAATAATACATTGGCTAATAATCAAAAAAACGGGATGAGCATGTCCTCCTCGGAATATTCCAAAATTGAAGGAAATGTGTATCGTGGAAATAGAAATAATGGTTTCTATGCTTCTTATTCTGAGAAGATAATTGTTGAAAACAATCTATGTATTAATAATTTAGCTTCTGGCATCTATATTGATATATCTTCATCCTCAAAGGCGGATAACAATAGCTGCTCTAATAATGGTATGTTTGGAATGCATATGCGTTCTTCAGGAGGCTCTATAGTACAAAACAATTCCTTCTTCTTAAATGGATTTTTCATAAGCAATGAATACTCAATTGATGGATATCTTTCATATACGGTACAAAATAACACCGTAAATAATCTTCCATTAGGATATTTATACAATTTAAATAACACTAGGATTGAGATGTTATATGGTCAGCTTTTTCTAATAAACTGTGAAGGAGTAACCGTAGCAAACCAGAATTACTCTTCTACAAGCGTAGGGCTTACACTTGTATACAGCTCAAATTGCCAAATTGAATCAAATGTGATGTCTAACAATAACAAGTATGGAATTTATGTTTATGAATCAACCAATTTATTTGTTTCAAACAATTATTTAATTAATAACAACATTGGAATTTGGTTGCTAAGTGGACCTTCCTCTACAATCGTCAATAACACATGTGTTAATAGTGGTGAATATGGTTTCTTTCTTTCCTCTTCAGAAGGATTAATAGTTGCGAATAATTCAATAAGTAATAATTCCAAGACCGGTATTGAACTATTATCCTGTTCTGTATCAAATATAGAAAATAACAATTTTGCAAAAAATGCAGTTGGACTATCGGTAAAATCAAACTTTATCTTTATTTCTGAAAATATCTACAAAGAAAACGAGTTAGGACTTTATGTAAGTTCTTCGAAAGGAACTATTATTGATTCAAACATTTTTATAAAGAATAGCGATAGTATTCAACTTATTTCTTCCGATAATTGTATTATTATCCATAATATCCTCTTAAACGGCAATTCCTATGCTTTAACCTTGGATAAGAAATCCGATAACAATACTGTTTATTATAACATTTTCATTGCGAACACTAAGTTTGGAACATCCCAAGCATATGATGATGGAGTGAACAACACGTGGTACAATATTACGTTACTCGAAGGAAATTATTGGTCTGATTGGTCAGGAGTAGGTAACTACTCAATCGATGGAATAGCAAGAAATGTTGATCCTTATCCATCACACCTCCCATATACGTTTAATATAGACTCTACCAATCGTAAGCTATATCTATTAATACTTTTGGTAATTCCAATAGCTGTTTTACCAATAGTATACTTTAGTTATAAAAAACGAAAATTTTGGTTCTTTAAATAGAAAAGAACAATCAACAAAAAGAGGAGAATTTAGTATTTCAGACTTGTCTAGCTTGTATAAGTTATAACCAAGGAAAAAATTGAAACATCAAGAACAAAGAATACAAAAATCCCTCGATTATCATTTTTAATTTCTGTAATAATACTCAATTTTCTCTAAAAAATATGCAAATGACTACCTTTTCCCATAAGCTATATATCTCACAAATTAAAATAGTTTCTTTGTGATTAGATGCTGTTACTGCTTCTAAAACTTGTTAATTTCTTTAAGGAAACGACTTTTGCCCCTCAGCATAATAATTCATAGCTAAAGCTAAGTTTATTTTCCCAATAGCTTCTTGATTTTCTTTGTTGTAATTTAGGAACGCATTAGGTACATCAGTTATAATAATTAAGGTACGTGCACCAATTTGGGCAGTTAAGACTGCTGATGCTCGATCTTTATCTATAACAGCTATAGAACCTTCAAATGTTCCTTTCTGTCCTCTTTGAAGAATCATGTTTCCTCCCAAAGCTAGGACAACTAGTTTTCTTTTCATTTATTGCACCAATGTTAAAAAGGGGTTTAAACCTATGT
>BPTO01000284.1 GCA_023705985.1 Candidatus Heimdallarchaeota archaeon
TTCTAAATCTGATTTTCCAAATTTTACTTTTTTCATAATTAGTTCAGTAAAATCCCCTAACGGACACTTTTAAACCTATTGCAAATCATTCTAATTTTTTCTTAGTTACAATGAAATAGTTTCTAGATTTATCATGTAACAAAATTAAATTACATTGTTGTTCCTTTCCACCACTTTTTCTTTTTGAGGTATTTTGCTAGGTAAACTAATCCAACCATTATCGGTATCTCCCAAAATAGACCCATTGTTGTACCAAGTGCCGCTACTGACCCGACTCCATAGATAGCAATAGCTGTTGCGATCGCAATTTCAAAATGACTTGATGAGCCAATAATTACTGTTATTACACCTTCTTTGTAAGCCAATTTTGTGAATCGTGTGATAAGTAAATTGAATATAACTATTATAATGAAACCTAAGAGAATCGGTATTGATACTAGTAATAGTAAACTGAAATTAGTTATCATTACATTTCCATTTAATGAAAACAGAACGACAAGAGTTGTAAGTAAAGCTATTATCGATATTTTTCCAACAATTGGGATGAATTTGCTCCTAAACCATTCATCTCCTTTTACTCTTATAATCAGTTTTTTACTGATTAACCCTAAAATAAGTGGAATACCAATAAAAACTGATACTGAGATAATGAGTGATATAACATCTATGGCGATATTAGAAATACCCGACAATAATGCAACCATAGGTGCATATCCTATAATGATAGTTATCGTATTAAGGCTTGTAGTTATAACATTTTGTTCTTGATTTCCATCTGCTAAATACCCCCAAACTAAAACCATTGCTGTGCATGGACTGGACGCTAGGAGAATTATTGCGAACATTAATTGTTCATTCCCAGGAAGGAATAATTGGTCGAGTGACTTTAACAGTATATATTCTTGAAGGGGTACTTGCTGTTAGTTTACAGCGACTCTTTGCACCTATTTGGCCCAATTGGAATGCAACTTTTGGTAATATTGCGCTGTTTGGTTTTCTCAATTTAGTTGTATGGGTGGTTATTATCCTAGTTTGGAAACAAATCAAGTTTGTAGGATCTTTTGAGTGGATGACAACTTGGATTATTCAGAAGTCTTCAGGTCAAAAATCAAGTAAGATGGACAAATAGAAACAATATCTGTTGTAGATTAAGGATAGAATTCTGTTGGAGGATAAAATCTCAACAGATAATCAATCCTTTATTCAGCAGATTCTTGTTTTACTTTTTTATTAAACTAAAATCTGAAACTACTTGCCATATTTCAACAATTGTGAAAAGATTTTATATACATCTTCTGCAAAATCCAGTCATGACTTACGAAGATTCATTGCACGAATTAGAGACTGCTTCATATTTTGGTGTATTAAGACACGAACGTAGTTATTCTAATATGCTATACTCTTTTCTAACATTTCCTATAGGTCTAACACTTTTTATCCTATCTGCCGTATGTCTACCGCTTTTCGTAGGATTATCTTTTATAATGTTCGGATTTATTCTTCTTTACGGATATCTCTGGATTCTTCCTAGAATTATGGTAGGATATGGATACCTTACACAGTTTTTCTTGGGAATTCCAGTTCCTGATAAAGAATATGTACCTAAAATTGAGGGTACTTTCTTCACTAAAGCTTTCAATGCTTTAAAGGATAAAAGAATTGGAAAATCTTTGATTTATACTCTTTTCCTTGCTTTACCTTACGGGACCCTTGTATTCTCAGTTATGACAGCACTCATTTCTTTGGTAGGTGGTTTAATTGCTGCTCCTATTGCATTTGTAGTGCAATACTATCTAGATACAGGAGATGTGTGGATAGATTGGGTTTTAGCACATATTCCTCTTTGGGGAATAATTACTGGACTTATAGTAGCAGTTTTACTTGGATTAGCTATGATTCCTGCTATCTTACAGTTGAATAATAAACTTGCTATTTGGCATGGAAGAATGATTCAAAAAGCTCTTACAAGATAAAATCTTCTTTTTTTTTTCTAATTTTACTAGTTTCGGTAATACTTATAATAGTCCAAACAATTGAAACATTGATTCTGAAATGAAATTTACACAAACTGGAACATTCAGAGAAAATACTCTAGATGAGCTTACAACTCTAAATATTAATGAACAGATTGATATTATTTTATTGGATAAACTTGATTATTTTGTTGGTTTCTTAGCTAAAGAGAAACCAGAGAAGATTACTGATTATATTAAGAATCTTACTAAGAAATATCAAGGACTAGTAGAAGAAGACTTTTTGAAGAATACTTCAGGAGAATTTCAAGAAATCTTAACAAAATACAAGAATCTAAATCAATATCCTGATTTGAATAAAGCTTCTCTAAATTATTTTATTCATCTACTACTGCTAGAAGATAAAGGAGCATGGGAAAAGAACGAAGTGGAAATTTCCATGAAAGCACTAATACAAGCATGGACATACCCATCTTATTATTTCATAGAAGTATTAGCCGAAACTATTGATAGACAAGAAGCGGTGAAACTGTTCAAGCGATATATAACTCGTTATTATATAGATAATCCTTCACCAGATAGAGATGAATTTTTTAGTCTTGAAAAAATGGTGGAGAATCGCTTATCTGGAGATACAACTTCATCTGAATGGATTCTTGTACATACTATGTTAGAAGAAGGCAAATACGCTTTCAAAAATGAGAACTGTCCAACTTGTGTAGATGCTACAATAGATCTTCCAGATGTTGAATTCAAATATCTTGTTTGCTGTTATGGTGATTATGAGAAATTTAGAGCTTTCTATAGCGATCATATAATTTTAACTATGGAGCATACTCTGATGGAAGGAGATCCCTATTGCTCTAGAGTGTTACATGATACACGAATTGATTATGATTTATGTCATCCTCCAAAGGAGTTCTGGGATAATTTTAAACCTGGAAATGAAGAAGAAGCAATGAAATATTACAAAAAATAATTTGAGTTTCTTTGATGAGCGAAAATGACCAGTTAAGTTTAAAAAGCTAGTAAGTTAAATCTGGTAGTGAATGAACATGGTGGAAGAAAAGAAATCTAAATTCTTCTTTTTGGGATTTATCCCAAGATGTCCCTTCTATAAACCTATAAATATACTGATTATTCTAGTAAAAATAGCTCTTGGCACATGGGGGATATATTATCTTAATTTGTGGGCTGCTGTGGGATATTTGATATTTTCTATTTTGTTTTTCTTTTTGCTAATGCCATTAACAATATGTAAATACTGTTATTTCAAAGTAAAGGAAATTACAAAAGATAAAGAGACAGGGAAGGCTATCGAGAAACTGTTGTCTGTTGATAAATGGAGCAAATCGCATTTACATAAACATGTAGGTCAAAAAAATTGGGTATGGCCAATGTTCATAATATGGTTCTTACCTATTGTCCTGATAATCGTTTCATTCTTTAGAAATTTCTCTTATATTGCTATAATACCATTAATTGGATATATAGTTGCGCTAGTGGGATATAT
>BPTO01000285.1 GCA_023705985.1 Candidatus Heimdallarchaeota archaeon
AGCCTGCATATCTTTGCCATGTTGGTAAAACACAAGGTTCAATTAGAGAAACTATGAGCAACAATTCTATGCATGAAAAAGCCACTCAAATTCTTAATGTAACCATATAAAAACCCAATTAGCGTATCTTCTTCTTTTGCTACATATACGACTTGTGATAAATCATTAAACGCATTACGCAACATGGTTGTGAAATTTTCTTTTCCCTCGATATCTAGCTTAAAATTAGGATCTATAGTGGCATGCCATTCGATTATTTCAACCCATAATTTAACTATATCTTCTAAATCTCCCTCTTTCCCTTTCATAATTTCATAAGTTGGGTTATGTGATGTGTTTTTTCCCATAAGATACTTTCCCTCTTTATCTTTCTAACTTTTTCGGTTTTTTGGATACTTTTAGAAGATACTTCATACATATTAATCAAATAAAAAAATACGTATTTGTCGCTCTCTGATGGTATTAGGGTAAGTTTTTAATAGCAGTTTTAATCAATAGTGTTTGGAATACATATTGCATATACGTATGATTTTCTATCTTATGGTGAGACTACATGCTGATATCTGAAGCACAAAAAAATGGTTCTAAGAAAAAATACTTTGAAAATATTCTCCTTTTTAGAAAGAAAAAATCAATTACTGATTTGGATTTACGAAACAAACGAGTTCTCGTAAGAGTTGACTTCAATGTTCCTTTAGATAAGCATGGTAGAATTACTGATGATAGGCGGATACGTTTTACTTTACCAACCTTACATTATTTGCTAAATGAAAACTGCAAAATAATACTAGTTTCACACTTGGGGAGACCAGAAGGAAAGGTTGAAGATTCGCTTCGGTTAACACCTATCTATAAACGATTGAAAGAATATTTTCCACTCAATAATATCCTCAAAGCTGAAGAATGTATTGGAAAAAAAGTCAAACAAATGGTTAAAAATCTTAAACCTAGGGATATTTTGTTACTTGAAAATCCCAGATTTTATCCTGAAGAAAAAGAAAATGATCCAGAATTTTCAAAGGAACTTGCTAGTCTAGCAGAAATTTATGTAACTGAAGCTTTTGCTACTGCACATCGTAAACATGCTTCAACATATGGTGTATGTAATTATATCGATGAGAAGGGTTATGGTTTCTTGATGGAAAAGGAACTTAAATTTATGTCAATTATCATGGAGAAACCTAAACGTCCGTATACTGTTATCTTGGGAGGTAAAAAGGTATCAGATAAACTTGATGTTATTAAATACCTCATAGGTATTGCTGACAATATTATAATTGGTGGTGGAATGGCTTACACGTTTTTGTTGGCAAAAGGTTATAGGATAGGTAAATCTATAAGAGATCTATCCAAACTAGATGAAGTTCGCGATTACTTGGAAGAATCACCCAACTTCAAAACTAATATTTATCTCCCTAGAGATGTTGTTGTCTGTGATGAATATTTATATCCCAAATTTGTAAAAGTTGTTCCTATTACCAATATTGAGGAGAAACATGTTGGAGTTGATATAGGTCCTGAAACGATTGAAGAATTTAAGAAAATACTCGATAAATCTAAGCAGGTTGCTTGGAATGGACCATTAGGGGTTTTTGAGAACAAGCAATTTGAGAATGGAACAAAGGAAATAGCTAGGTTTTTGATAGAAAAGAAAATATTCACAATAATCGGTGGAGGAGACAGTGCTGCTGCTTTTGAGAAATTTGGTTTTCAAGATGAAGTTTCTTTTATTTCAACAGGTGGTGGTGCTAGCCTATATATGATGCAAGGGACAGTTTTACCCGCAATTGAGTGTCTGAGCGATAAAGAATAGGGTTAAAAAGAATTAGTTGTTTTATATCAAAGAAAAAAGCAAGAAGCTTATGAGTGAAATTATGCTTCCTCCAGCAATAGCTAAGAGATTAACAACGTCATTTCTAATCCATTTAAAACCTGAATAAAACTTTGTTTCATTTCCACAATGTTCTTTTTTTTCAGTAATTTTACTACATTTGTTACATTTGTTCAATTTCTGAATGGTACAAGCAAAAATGCTATCTAGATATGAACCAGCTATCCCACCAAGAATTATGGAAACGATAAAAATCCATGCTTCAGATGGAAAAACAGCATAAGTGTCAACTAGGCTTACACTCCAACCTATTAGAGCTATTAAACTAGCTCCTAGAATTGAACCTAATGCTCCTAATAGTGATATAGCTCCAGGAGAACCTGCCTCTAACTTAATCCAAGGTTTAATAGCTGAGCGTGGTTTATTTCTCGAAAGTGTTCCTATTTCAGTCCCTAAAGTGTCTCCTAGACTAGTTGCAATTGCTCCTCCAGCTAAAATTACAAAAATCGGGTGTCTTATCAAAATTGCAAGAAACGCAAAAATTGCAGGCAATAGCTATTTACCATAGCTTGAACGCTATCTCTAGCTGTACCTCCCTTTTCAAATTCCTCTGATATATTTGATTTCTTATTTCTGCCAATGAAAGTGAATAAACTTCCCAATATGAAGAATGACATATACATAGCACCCCACGACCAGGAAGCTAATCCTAATATGATTACACCAAAATAAAATCCTGATATGGCTCCATCCCATGTCAAAGCTTTTAGTGCAATACTTCCAAGCGCTAAAGTAGCTCCAATAATTAGACCTGCGATGACAGCATTAAGTGACAAGAACTGGTTAAGGTTTGATAAGTCCTCTTGAAAGATCGTGTATAAAACAAAAAGTACTACAGCATTTACAGCAGGAATAGATAGATTATCATAACCTTTTGGTGTTAAAGCTTCAACTATTGCTGTTAAAAATCCAGTTAAAAGACCAATGTAAATAGAGACAACAAGCGTTTGTTTTAGAATTAAACAGCTGATTGATACTGCACCAAAAGTTGCAAAAGCTGCTGCCCAGCTCCCGAGTAATGTTTTTGTTCCTCCAAAAATTGAGTAAGCTTTGTCGTGACCAAATTTTGAACCTATAACAGCACTAATACCATCTCCCCAGACTAGGGGCATAAATGAACCAAGCAGAATAATATTTCGCTGATTGTATGTATCTGGATCAAAGAAGAGAGCAACTAAAATAGTCAAAGATATAGCATAAAACACTGTTCCATAAGTATGACCCTCTTCCACCCCCTTTAATTTGAATTTCTCAATGGGTGATCCAGGACATGTAAAATAGGTAAAAAATATGAAAAATACTGGCCCAATTAACGCGAACCAAACATTGGAAAAAATAAAGGGCATTAATAGAGCAATATTTCCTACACCCAAATGTACTATTTTTCTGGTTGTACTTCCAGAAACAAGATTTTTCCTTTTTAAAATCTCTGCTAACGATAGAACTGCTAATACAAAAGCAAATAATCCTGCAAGGCCTACAATATCTGAAATTGTGATTTCCGTTGGAAAGCTGAAGTCCATAATTTTTTCACCTATAATCACTAATATAATCCTTGATTGTTATTCCTATAGTTACTGGAAGCAGAGGAG
>BPTO01000286.1 GCA_023705985.1 Candidatus Heimdallarchaeota archaeon
GACCACCGAGATCTACACTCTTTCCCTACACGACGCTCTTCCGATCTATACATGATTTAAACCACATGCTAAATTATTAGTATCCAAATATTCGGTAATTTTGGCCAAACTAGGATGTTCTAAATCTGAAGACATTTCTGCAGAACTTGCTAGAAATATAATCAATTCAGATAGATGTTCTTTTTCATTGGTTGTTAAAGCACTATTATTTCTAAAATTGCTGAGAAGTTTTAAGAAATATGATTCTGGTACTTCATTTAATACTTTATTTGACAACATATCTTCTTTGATAGCAGCTTTCAAAGAATGAATGAATTCATTGAAAGGACTTTTAACATTTATGTCCAACATGTTTAGAAGTTTAGTTGAGAAAATATTAAATCCCGTTCCATCTTCAGTCCCTTTCTTTGCATAGGAAATTAGTTTTTTAGAAAAATCGATTTCTACATTGTTGTCATATCCATCATCCTTAAACGGCTCTATTTCGTGTTCTAATGCTTTATGTTGTTTGTAGTGGAGAGACTGTTCATATGAAAATTCTAACTCATTTAATTGTGACCATGTTAAATGTGAAAGGTCGGGTAATTTGAATCGTTTTCTCATCCTTGTAATTTGGTTCTTTACTTGTTCTATGCTTGCTAGCTCTTCTTGTATTTCATTTATTATCTCTTCATAAAATTCATCAATTACTTTTTTTGTAATGCTTTTTATTTCGTTTCTCGTCCTTTCTAAGTTAACCATCTTCATACTATTATCCGACAAATGCTATTTAAAGTAAGGAAAAAAATGAAAGAAAGCAGTAGTCAATTGATACTCTAATCCTTGTTCATTGTGGTGTTACCATATAATCCCATTTAGATGAGTTTTATGTTTTATTAGTGTAATTCTGCATTATATTGTTCTGTTTATTATTTGATTCATTTTTTCTACTAACTCCTGCAATAGTGAATAATTGGAAATTCTACTGGTCAAATTTTCTACCACATCATATATGATCTCTGGTTTCTTAATCTTCTCAATATCAAGCTTTTCATTGGTTATTTTTTCAATAACATCTTCCAATTTTCCTACTTTCCAAACAAAAATATTCTCTTTAAGTAGTAGTTGAAAGATTTTTTCAAACAATTGCTCATCTTGTTCAATATCTAAAAGTGTTTTATTATAGAATTGTTCTAAATCATTGTTGATTTTAAATTCACTTGCAATATGTCCTATAGTGGATGAAGTGAATTCAGGATATCTCTTATCTTCAGGCACTTCATCTCCATGTTTAAAGAAAGCAGAATCACGATCTAGAACAGCTAAGAATTCTGTTTTCAACTGCTTCATTAATTTCCAAACGATTGGGAACTGATCTTTACCTCCTAAAATGATAAAATCCCAATTATATTTCTCTAAACCAAAACTTTCAACATATTTTCTATCTAGTTCCTTGATAAATAGTCTATCATAGTAACCTTCTACTACTAAAACTCGTTCTGCAAATAATAAAACTGTCACACTATCAATACGTTCCAAGAATTTTGCTGCATTTTTTTCGTTCTTATTCCTTTTTGAAGACAATTTTAATTCTTCAAGTAGAGTTATGTCAAAAGGCAATATTTCTCCCTTGATACACTTCCAAATACTTGTTTTTTGGAAATCTGTAATGAAATAGGGAGAATGAGTAATTAAAATGAATGTTGGAGTTTCATCTCCTTTAATATTGCTAAATACCTTGTTACTGATTTTTCTTTGTAATTGAGGATGTAAAGCACGTGCAGGTTCATCAATAATTATAGTTTTATCTCCAATTTCGTAAAGTGATGCTAGAATCATAAGGGTTTCATACGCTCCACTTGGAGCATTTTGCATTTCAATTGGGATGTTTTTCTTTATGACAAATTGTATAAATGGTTCGCTTTTTATCCAATTATTTCTTACTTTGTCCCATTGAACTACGCCTTTCGTTTCATTTCCTAATCTTTGAGAACTATAATCTGAATCTTTAACTGTTCCTAAGGTAAGAAATGGTTTTTCATTTTCAATAGTTATCTCTGTTTCTTTAACATAAATATCAAATTTCATCTTAAATATATCATTAAAGCTCTCTTGTAAGTGATAAAATCTCTTTCTTACACTTTGCATATGTGCATTTTTCCAACTATAAAGCAACTTCGAAAGTTTGGGTAATGTGAGATAACTAACACCTGATGAATCTTCTTCAATCAATCCCCTATGTTCTGGTAAAATAATTGTTTTAGTTTCAAAGATTTGCTTGATAATGTCAAAAAGACTGATTAGTCTATCTGAGGAAAACTTATCTTCGTATATCTCTTTCAGTTGAGGAAGTATTTGATGTAATAGATCCTTTGTTTGTCCTATTCCAAATTTTATATCCAATCTGGGAATAGAAATTTTCGGGGGATTTGCTAAAGAAAGATGCTCAATTAATGCTTTACTTAAAAAATCTGATGATATTGTGACATCTTTATGCTGTAAATAATTGTGGACAAATCTGGGAAAATTGACAGTTTCTAATCGGTCATTTCCAATTTTGAGATATTCAGAGTCTAATTTGATGTTCTTTTTTTGCCATTTTAATAAAACACATGTATTAATTCTTGTTACATCTGCAGATAATTTAAATTCAATATCTTTAAAAATCTCTCCAAGAATTTTGTGTGTTTCCTCAAGATGTAAGTAATTCCTGACATTATTGTAATAATCTTTTCTTAAAATCCCCAAATCAGGTTCAAAATCTGTTCTTTTAAGAATTTCATTAACTTCTGAAAAATTATTTTGATTAATATGAGATACCAATAAATTCTTTTTTTCTTCCATTTTTCTATCAGAAAACTTTTCATTTTCTTGAATTGGTATTCTTAGAATTGGTTGAAGTTTTTGAAAAATAGTATAGAGTTGATTCTCATCAAATTTATCTATTAAGTCTTTATAAGTCATATCTCTTAAAGTACCAAAATGATCAAGATTGAAAAGCTCTTCAATCTCTCTATAGATGTTTATGCAAAGGATAGAACCCAGCAATTTTTGTTCTGCTTTTGAGAGGGTTATTTTCAAAGAAATCTCTATTTCAGGGTCATAAGAGGCTAAATCCAAGGAATAATTATGTAGGCAATTCGCAACTAGTTGAATTGCCCTTAATACATTAGTTTTTCCTGAACCATTAGGTCCAACAATAAAGTTTAATCCTTGGGAGAAACGAATTGTTTGCACAGTTTCACCATAAGATCTGAAATTTTTTATTTTCAGAGATATTATACGCATGTTTTTTTAATTCACATTTCATTTTAAAAATTCACTGATTTAAATGAAAAAAATACAAATTTAATTTGATAGTATAAAGCATGTCCCAAAACTTGTCTGAGTAGACTAGAGCTTCTCTGAGGGAAAA
>BPTO01000287.1 GCA_023705985.1 Candidatus Heimdallarchaeota archaeon
CAGAAAAGAAGAAATATGATGAGCTAGTTATCAATACTGGAGATATTTTCCAACAAGGATAAACAAACTAGATAAGTAGTTCATTTACTCATCATGAAATAACTAATACTTAATATTAACCACGTATGATAATTATCGTTAGAAGTGCAATAATTACTAGCGCCATTGAAGTCAGTGTTATGATTGTTAGCTTAGGATTAAGTTTTTTAGGATTCTCTTGGGGTCGTGGTGCTTGCATCAAGAATATTGAAATCCAAACACAAATACTAAAGTAGGCAGAATGCCATATTAGGAAACCAGAAGAATAATCAGTAGCCAATCTGGATACATTTACGATCATAAAAGCATCAACTATTGCACTCCAGCCAGTTTTAAATGCAGGCCATCCTGTTTGTGAAGTTTGAATCACCCATTGCCACATTCCGGGTAAATGAAAGATCAATCCGTAACCAACATAAATCATGCACCAAGCTGCAATTACAATTGCAGATATCTTCAACATTCTCAATCGTGCTGCTGCTTCTCTATCTTTTATCAAGAAAACACGACGCAGTTGTATTATAGCTAGTGGTAGTATTGCTATGAATCCTATAGACCAAAATGTCTCCTCGATTACACCTAATAATCCAAATTTGGTGATCACCGAACTTGTAGCAAAAATATTTGCCAGGAATATACATATTGGTAGTATATATGGACCCTTTGTAAGATAGAATGACTTGAACTTATTGGAAAGTGCTCCTTCTTTAGGAGGTATGTAAGTATTAAACCTCAACATTGCTAATGCTATTAACCCACTGAATGCAAGCTCTGCAAACGTGGCTAACGATCGAATCAAGAGAGTACTATTTGCAAGAGTATCAAACCAAGCGTGTTGAGGACCATACCGCGATACAAAAACTGCTCGATATAAACCAACAACCGTAAAGATTATACCCATAATCAGCATCCAATTTCGATAATTTGTATTCGTTCCATCTTTTGGAATCCGGTATTGTTTGTAAATAACAATCGCACAAACAACTAGGCTCACGATGTTAATAGCAACCATTATCGACCACCAAGGCCATGCCCAACCAGTGTCATAAAAACTCATGTTTTTATTATCTCCTTTTTTTAAACTATTGTGAATATATCCTATCTTTGTACTTATATAAATTATTAGCATAAAAAGAATGGTTACTTTTACATTTTAATAAGCAAAATACTTCTGAATTTTCAAATTATTTGGAGAACATTAAAATATGAAATCATTAAAAACATTCCTAGGTGCATAATTTGAGTGTTTTAATTCTTAACGGTTCATTAAAAACTGGAAACCAACACTTGTTATATCAAAGTGCTATTGAAAAAGAATTGTCTTCTAAAGGTATTTCCTATGAATCAATAATTCTTAATTCCACCGATTTAAGAAGTTGTATTGGTTGTTTCAAATGCTGGGATACAACTCCTGGAATATGTTCAGGTGTAAAAGGAGATTCAGGAAACGATATAGCTCGAAAGGTTATCCATAGTGATTTAATTGTCTTTCTCACTCCTTTAACTTTCGGAGGTTTTTCTTCTGAACTGAAAAAGATGATTGAAAGATTCCTCCCTCTACTTCAAGCTGGAGTAGTATTAGTCAAAGGAGAAACTCATCATAAAAAAAGGTATGAAAAATACCCATCAATTCTTGCAATTGCAACATATGAAAATATTGACGAAGAGGAAGTAAATATTTTCAAACACCTGATGCATCGGTTTAGTCTCAATTTTTATCCTCCCAAATACATTGCGGAAGTATTGAGTTTATCTGAGAATCAAGTAGTTATTGAAGAGAAAATTCATCAGTTTTTAATAGAATTGGAGGTTATACAATGAATAATGTTTTACTCTTAAATGGTAGTCCAAGAGGAAAGAAAAGCACTTCAGCATCTCTAGGTAACTATCTATTAGGTCTTCTAAAGGAAGCAAATGTTGAATCAAAGATGCTTGAAACTCGAAATCAAATTAATACTGAAGAAAAAATAACTGAAATGCTTGAAGCAATTAAGGTAGCTGATTTCGTAATACTATTTACTCCACTTTATGATGATTGCCAACCTTATAATGTAGTAAAAGTTCAGGAAATAATCTTCAAACAAAAAATGAACCTTGAGAATAAATTCTTTCTACCAATTATTAATAGTGGTTTTGGAGAACCTGAACAAATATCTGAAGGTACTATTCCAATCTACAAGCGATTTGCATCACAAGTTGGATTCAAGTGGGGAGGTAGCTTAGCAATTGGTGGTGGAGAGATGCTTCAAGGTAGATATGGCAAACAACTTCACGAAGTTGGAAATATGGCTAAAAATGCTATAGTTGAATTAGAAAAAATCGTTGGATCTATAAAATCTGAAGAAGAGTATCCAGATACCGAAAAAATATTGATTCCTGGTTATTTCTATAAATGGCCTATGAAAAATCTAGTTACATATATCAATACTAGATCTTGGAAGAAAGAAGCAGAGAAAAAAGGAGAAAAAGTAGACGCACGACCCTTCCTTTGATTTCTTTAATCCATCTTAATCCATTCTTTCTGTAGTTCCAGCATTTCGTCAAGGAATTTCTCTATTAAGTGCTTACAAGGGAAATTAACCACAACAAGAGTTAAATAAAATAGAATGTGTATTTATTTGTTGAAACTCATTGTGGATGTATTATGAAGAAATTTCAAAACCTCTCAAATATATTTATTCTAATCTCCTTTTGCATATCGATTATTATAGATGGATCGAGCATGGGTCCTTTCATATCTAAAGCAGGTCGAAATCCCTGAAATCGAGTTTCTTACAAAGTAATAAAACAAATTAACTGTGTTCATTTCAGATGGCTCATTATACAACTCTCACCTCAAAAGAAATTACTAAATTTGCAAATGAATATTCACTCGGTAAAATTATCAAATTTTATCCAATGTCGGGGGGATCTAGTACAAATTATGTTATCCAAAATAAAACTCAGAAATATATCCTAACCATCTGTGAATATATAACTAGGCAACAAACCCTAGCCTTAACGAAATTGTTGATCTACCTTCACAAACACCATTTTCAAACTAATCAAGTGATTTTGTCAAAAGATCACGAATATGTACTCGAACATAATGGTAAACCTGTCTATTTAAAGAAATTTCTTGACGGAGAGATAGTAAAGAGACCCACAATACAATTTGTTGAACAATTAGGTAGGCGCATAGCCCAGTTACATGAGATTCCCTGTCCAGATAATATCCCAACCGCTTCTCCCTACGGTTTATCTTATCTTG
>BPTO01000288.1 GCA_023705985.1 Candidatus Heimdallarchaeota archaeon
GAGATAAGGCCACGTGACTGGAGTTCAGACGTGTGCTCTTCCGATCTAAACAGTACAAATATTGTTGTTTTTGCGTTGATATTCGGAGTTTTGCTTATAATCGCGATTTACTTGTTAATTGTTTCGTCAAGGAAAATCTGTCATCTGATTCCACAAATATTGCCAATAATTTATTATGAACCTGAAGAAGAAAGAGAAAAGAGATTATCTCAGATATTAGCTATTGCTGAATTTCCAATTAGCAACCTCTTCGTTAGAAGAACTCAGAGAGAGTTAGCAAGATCTATTGAAGCTGCAAAAAGAGAATTATTACAGTCTAAATTAGTTTCAGCGATTTCTTGGTATTATCGTGATGAAATGGCTAAAACGATTGCTTGGAAACTCTATAAGGAAGTCCTTGAAGAAATTCAAATTCCAGAAGAAACAAGAGAAAAAATAGAGAAGCAATTTCTATTTGATCCATTGACTCGAATATTGTCTAGCCAAATATTAACAACAGCAGAAGAAAAGGCTATTAAAGCAGATGTTGATTATATTCAGGAAAAACTGGTAAAATGGGATAAAACACGCAGCGAAGAACAAACTCTTTCATTCCTTTTGATTTATAGAACACTCGAAACAATTTTTAGAAAAATTGCAGCAAATATAGCTGACGAGCAGTTAGGTGATGAATTTAACTTCCTAAAATTAATTGATCTACTCGATAAAAATAACTATTTCTCCAGAGAAGAAGTTTCTTTGTTACATGAAATTCGTTTTAAGCGTAATTTGCTCTTTCACGAACCAGGAAAAAGTCTAGATGTCGGAAAGCAAACCATGGATTATTTAATTAAATTGTTAAGTTCTGTTATCAATCGTATCAATGAATGAGCTTTTTCTTCATATTCAAAAAATATATCAAAAAATATCCTTAATTAGCAGTGATGGTAGAATTCAAGTTGAAAAGTAATTGATTAATTGAGCAACTATATTTCGTGGAATTTTTACATTACCCAAAAGACCTTTATCTCCATGATAATCTGAACCTCCGGTTTGAAGCAAATCATTTTTCTTACAATAGCGTTTTAAGAACTCTATTCCGTTATTTATGTGTTCACTAGATAAACTAGGTAACATTGTTTTATAGTCATAGTAGACTTCGATTCCTTTGATCCCCCAAATTACAAAATCATCTAATATTTCTCTAAGAATTTCAAAATTAACTGATTCAAAAACTAAAGGATGAGGTAGTACTGCTATTCCTCCTGCATTTTGTATTAATTCTATCGCTTCAGTGGCTTTGATTGCTTTTCTCATTATATATGCTGGTTTTCCATTTCCTATGAATTTATCAAAAGCTTCTGAAACAGTTGAAACATGTCCTTTAGAAACAAGCGTTCTTGCGATATGAACCCTACCAGGACTTTTTGTTAGATTTGTATGTAATTCAATATCTGCAATTTTCAGGTTAATCCCAATATTATTTAATTTCTTCAGAATTAGATGGATTCTGTGTTCTCTTTCCTGTTGTAACTGTTTGAGTTTCTCTTCAAAAAAGGAATTTTTTGCATCAAAATTGTATCCTAAGACTTCTAGTTTCTTGTTTTTATAATTAATTGAAAGTTCAATACCAGTAAGGAATTTAAATGAGTATTCTTTAGAATTTTTCTTGACCTCTAAAACTCCACCAATAGTATCATGATCTGTAATTGAGAAAAGAGATAATTCTTTCTCTTCAGCCATTTCTAATAACTGTCTAGGAGTTTGTTTGCCATCAGAAAAGGTTGAATGAGTATGTAAATCTACTTTCGTTATCTACACCTCTACTTTGTATAATTTATTTAGAATTTCTTCAACTTCAGCAAAGACGTAATAAATTAGGAATGTTGTTAACAGTAACCAAACAAAACCTACAATTAGATAAGACCAAACTGAAATATCTTCAAAAATATAAGAGAAACCAAATGTAATAGCTTCTAAAACGATTAAGAAAGGAATTAAAGTCCATAAAAACGGAATCCAACTGATGATTCTTGTTACTCTTAAGTTGTTTTCTTCCTCCTTTACTCGAAATGTTATCGTAGTTATAGGTAATGCAAGATGACACGCAATCGTTATAGAATCATCTGTAATTTTTTTTGTCTTAAGATGAAGACGTTCGTGAGTAATTACGTCTATCATTGTAAGAAATTCTTCCTTCTTGAGTGCTAAGAAAAGATATTTTTTCATTTATGTCTCACCATTTACTCATTTTGATTCAATTATAGTTGTTTCAATAGCTATTTTAAGTGATTTTGTTATTAAATCTAAAGACATTGATGGAACCAGTTTACCAATGACCTGTTCTGGAAGGGATGTTACATGAATAAATCCTGCTGGAATAGATTTTTCTTTGTTTTTAAGATAATGCATTAAATAATAAAAAACTTGATTACACCCAAAAGTTCCTGCAGTGTTGGATATCTCGCACGGAATTCCCTGGATCTCTAAATTTGTTCTAATTTTCTTAATTGGTAACGTAGAAAAGAAAGCTGCTGCACCATCTTTAATTAATCTCTCATCAACAGGTTTGGAACCACAATTATAAACAACTTTGTTTACATCAGCAATATTGATTGTAACTCTTTCAATGGATATCATAGAACGATTTGATTGTCCTGTAGATATAACAATAGATGGTTCAAATTCTTCTATTGCCTTTTCAATGGAAGCTTTAATCTTTTTGTAATGTAAGGGTATCTCAGCCGCTATAATATCATGATCAAGAATTGCTAGGTTGTTTAGATTATTACATGCCATAATGGAGGAATTTACCGTTGATTTCCCAAATGGAGGGAAACCTGTTATAAGGACTCTTTTCTTCATCTGTACTCCTTATGCAATAGAGATTTTTAAATGTTATTTGTTTCTTGGTGATTGAAACAAAGGTTTTTAAAACTAGTTTAATCATTTTTTACTGTCAAATAGGTGAAAATAATGAGCAATGATGACATTATCAAAATTGAAGGTATAGGCCCAAAAGCTGCAGAAACATTAAGTAATAATGGATTTAATACTATAGAAAAAATTGCACAATCTACTGCTGAGGAATTGTCTCAACTTCCTGGTATAGGTGCAGCAACCGCAAAAAAATGATTGATAATGCAAAAGCGATGATATCTTTACCTACTAAAAAGGAAGTGTCCAAAGCAAAAGCAGCTAAGGTTGAAGCACCTCCAGTTAAGAAGCCTGCTGTTGTTAAGAAACCTCCAGTTAAGAAGCCTACTGTTGCTAAAAAACCTCCAGTTAAGAAGCCTA
>BPTO01000289.1 GCA_023705985.1 Candidatus Heimdallarchaeota archaeon
TTCAAAGATTTTCAATCTGTAAATTATTTAACAACAACCTCTCCAATTGATGATAAAACTGATCCTCGAGACACAATTTTTTCAATTGGATTTTTATGGAATGTATATTCAAATCCTAAACCTTATAAAGATCTATTAGTAGAATTTGTGTCAAAATGTAAAAAAGGCGTATCTTTTAATCTATCGAATCTTGAAAGAATCATCCCTGAATTTCTAAAACTGAAATCTCAGAAAAAGATCATAATTTCATTAGATAAAAAGTTATCAATTGAATTGGAACTTAAAAAAGAATTAAAAGAAAAAGAGGGATTAGATCTTTTAGACGATGCTCTTTGGGGTTCACAATGATTTCTGATATATTTTTGGTAGTAACTATTTCCAGTAATATTGTAATTATTCTTGCATATACACTCTTTCTTGTTTTAAGATTTATCAGACAAAAGAGAAGAATCATCATTTTAAGTTTGATTTGGTCTTCATCTTTAGTTTGGTTATTTGCTATGCTATATACTGAATCATTCTTTGTCATACTATTTGCATGGAATTTCAGTCAGATACTTTTGCTTTCACTTTTCTATTTTACAGTTTTTAAGTACTACCAAAACATTCATGGCGCAACGCTATTAGCGATCAATTCTGCAGCTTTAGGATTTTTGATTGCTTTTTACATTGATGGCATATTTGTCATTTCAAGAACTTTTCTATTAGTCTTTTCTAGTATTCTTGTCAGTGTAGTTTTTATCTCTCTTATTTTTGTTAATATTCGTTCCTTTGTAGAAAAAAGACATAGAAGTTTAATTTTATCTTTCTCTGGTTTTTCATTATTTTTGAATCTTGGCACTTTATTCTACTGTTTGAGATTCATTCTTCTTATCGCAAACATGGAATATCTGTGTGCAGTATGTTTCTTATTCTCATTTTGTTGTTTACTGTTTAACACAATCTTTTCAAATCAAGCTAAAAAGGAGAGTAAAACACAATGAAAACCATTCCAATTGGTCCAGTTATCATTGAATGCATTACTGTTCTTGGTTTAGTATTTATTATAATCATAAGCTTGCAACGATATAAGAAACGAAAATCAATTATTACATTAAATTTGATTCTGGCTTATCTCTTTAATCTTGTTGGTTCATTAACAAGTTTCATAGGTAGAACAACTGTTTATATTGGTGAATTTCATGCATCGAATACACATGTTACATCTTTGATTGGAGTGATATTTAATATCTCAGCAATTTTGTTTATTATTTCTTTTACACGAATGCTATTCTTCAAAAAGAACCGATTTATTCTCCATTTTGTAAGTCTAATTGTCGGAGTTAATGTAGGTAATCTATTGTATCTAACTATATTCTACCCTTTTTATGAAAAAGGAAGCCATGGAGAAAATATTACTGTTATTGGAGGAGTGATTAACTTCATTGTTTCAATTATTTGCTATTTCATTGTTTTTTATTATTCAATAAGAGAGTCTAGAAAAACGGAAATAATATTGCGAAAAAGAACTGCCCAAGCAATTGCTATGTATGGATTTCTAATTGCTCTTGCTTTACTTATGTTGGCATTTGATTCTCTAACAGCAACTGAATGGGGTCATTATACTGTTTATTACTATATTGGTTGGGTTTTATTTCCTATTGCATTATTATTTTCTTTTGTTGGCTATTTTCAACCTTCTTGGTTTAAAAGAATATATAGAAGGGTCGACAGATAGTTTTATAATTCTTCATTCTTTCTCCTCTGATAAAAACCTAGAACACGAACAACTTATCAAAAACTTGTTCTAGAGCTAGAACAAAGATAAAGATTGATTTCTATTTCCAAACATTAAGAAACTATTGTATAGCATAGTATTTCAATGATAAGTAAGTTCTAGCATTATGAAGAAATCGAATATTTATTTAGAAGCAGCGGTCAATGATGATCTAGAGACAATACAAATTCTTCTAAAAAGACTTAATTTAGTCTATAAGGATATTGAGAATCTTCTGAGTAATTTTATTGTTGCAAAAGATGGAATTAAAATTGTTGGTTGTGGAAGTATAGAGATTTTCAGTGAAATTGCTCTTTTAAGATCCTTAGCTGTCGATCCTGAATACCAAGGGAGAGGTATTGGTCACCTTATAACAAATGAAATTCTCCAAGAATCTATGAAAAAAGGTGTCGAAGAGATATATTTGATAACTGATTCAGCTAGTAAATTCTTTGATAGATTTGGTTTCTCGATAATATCAAGAGATAAAGTCGATGAGAGAATTAAACAAACCTATGAATATACTGAAGGTTGTCCAAAGACTGCAACAATAATGAAAAAAAACCAAAAATTGTAAATCATTACTGAAAAGAAAGTAACATTTTCTCTAAGCAATGCAATATCAGTTTTTGTAAGGTCATATTCACTAATGGAATGTAGCAATTTTTCGGTAACCTTACTATTTTCCAGAAGGCTATGTATAGCAAGCTGATATCATTCTTCTTGTAGAACAATAAGTACTGGTTAGTCAATTTTGTGAAAAATCCTCAGATAGAATCTTTTCAAGATTTTCAATCAAATAGTCAGCGTTTTCTTTGTTAAAGACTATTGGAGGTTTGATTTTCAACACATTATGGAGTGGACCTTCAATACTGATTAAAATCCCTTCTTCCTTCATTCTTTCTACTATATAACTTGCTTTGAAAGGAGCTGGAGACAATGTTTCATGATCTAATACCAATTCTATACCAATAAATAATCCTAAGCCTCTTACATCTCCTATCAGGGGATACTTTTGCTTAAGTTTAGTTAATCCTTCCTTAAGGTATGAACCTACAGTTAAAGCATTTTGTTGTAGTTTTTCCTTCTTGATTATTTCAAGGACGCTTAACCCCACTGCACAAGAAACTGGATTACCTCCAGTGGTTGAGAAAAATTCCATGCCATTGTTGAACGATTTTGCTATCTCACGTGTTGTTATTACTGCAGCTAAAGGATGTCCATTGCCAATTGGTTTACCTAGTGTAACTATATCTGGAACAACATCTTGAAGTTCAAATGCCCAGAAGTGGGAACCTACACGACCAAAACCAACTTGAACCTCGTCTGCTATGCATACTCCCCCATTCTCTCTAATAGATGCATAAACTTCTTTGAGATAATTATCAGGAAAAATAATTTGCCCTCCACAACCAGGTAAAGATTCAGAAATAAAAGCAGCTATACCCTTAATATCTGAAAGAAATGAGTTGATTTGTGCAGCATATTTCTTTCCTGCATCTTGATCGTCAGCTT
>BPTO01000290.1 GCA_023705985.1 Candidatus Heimdallarchaeota archaeon
CGAGATAAGGCCACGTGACTGGAGTTCAGACGTGTGCTCTTCCGATCTCCTCATTCGTAGACCTTTCCCACCACAAAACAGAACCCCAACAGTGTTTTTCATCTGTATCAACTAAAATATTTGTATTGATATGTTTTGTGATGAAATAACCGAATAGGTACTACATTTTCAAAAGAAGAAACTCTTATTAACGAGAATAAAAAGGTTTACTCATGCCTTCATCAAAAACAACCTTAGATGAACTTTCAGACACAATAAAGCAAAATATTAAACCCTCATTTTGGAAGGGTTTAGGAAACAGAGCGTCATTTCGAAAAGAAATTAAAAAAATGGTAGAAGAAGATAAGATTTCCAAAATAGATTACAATTATTTTCTTAAAAATGAAAGAAGAATTCTAATGAAAACTGAATTGATACACCTTATTCCTGAACTTCAATCTAGAGAAGTGCTGGAGCAAACATTTAAGCACCTTTATACTGCTGTAGTTGAAAAAAACAATGTTGAGAGAGAGACTCAACGTGAAAGCTATGAACGAAAACTTGTGGAAAGTTTAGAAAACCACTTAGAAGACACTTTAAACCCGAAAAAAGGTTCTTTGAAAGAAGGTTTCGATTATCTTCTAGAGCTAATTGAGGAAAGCCAAGATTTGTTTAAAGATTTAATGAAAATTTCAATATATCTTGCTGATATCAGAGATGATTTACTAGAAAAAGGTCAAAGCCATAGATACCTCTATGAAATTGAAATGGTGTCTTCAAAACTTGCCAACACAGCTCGGAATCCCAATCCAATTGATATTCCTTCAAAAGAGGAATTAGCTGAATCAATTATGGGGCTAAGATTGATGTCAGATTTTACAAACATAGATAGCCTAGATTAAGAGAAAAATCTGAAACTGAATGTAAATTATCTTGGTAAAATTTTTCTAATACACTAAATCTGATAGAACATAATTATTTTATAGTATCTAAACTCCTTTTGAGATATGAGTAAGGCGGAGCTGCCTAGAGAATGATTACAAGAAGATTTATTACAAGTGAAAGTGTAACAGAAGGGCATCCAGATAAAGTGTGTGATCAAATTTCTGATGCTATTTTAGATGCAATACTGAAAGAAGATCCTGATGCTCATGTTGCTTGTGAAACTTTTGTCACAACTGGACTAGTTGTTATAGGGGGAGAAATTACAACAAATGCAGTTAACATTGATTATCAGAAAATTGTCAGAGAAACTATCAAAGAAATTGGATACGATGATTCATCAATTGGTTTTGATTACAGAGGTTGTGCCATAATTAATGTTATTCATTCTCAATCATCAGATATAGCTCAAGGTATTAAACGAAGTGGCTCCGAACAACAAGGAGCTGGTGATCAAGGGATTATGTTTGGATATGCTACAAATACCACTCCCGAATATATGCCTCTACCAATCGTGTTATCTCACAAATTAACTCAAAAGTTGGCAGAAGTAAGAAAAAAAGGTGTTTTACCTTTTCTCAGACCAGATGGAAAAAGTTTAGTGACTGTAGAGTATAATAATGGAACACCCATAAGGGTACATGCCATTGTTATTGCTGCACAGCACATAGAAGATGTAACAATAGAAGAAATCGAAGAAGGAATCATAGAAAAAGTGATTACACCAATTATACCAGATAAGATGATAGATGAGAAAACAAAGATTCTCATCAACAAAACAGGCAGATTCGTTATAGGTGGCCCCCAAGGAGATTCAGGTTTAACGGGAAGAAAAATAATCGTTGACACCTACGGTGGAGTTGATAGTCATGGGGGAGGAGCATTTTCAGGGAAAGACCCTTCAAAAGTAGATAGATCGGCTTCTTATTATGCTCGTTATGCTGCTAAAAATATTGTAGCCACTTGTCTTGCAGACAAATGTGAAGTGCAAGTAGCATACGCAATTGGGGTACCAGAACCCCTTGCAATTAATTTAGATTGTTTTGGAACCGAGAAAGTATCTATTGAAAAACTGAGAAAAGCATTCAATCAAGTATTCGATTTCAAACCAAGTTCCATAATAAAAGAATTGGATTTAAAGAGACCCATTTACAAAAAGACAGCAGTTTACGGTCATTTCGGTAGAGATGATCCTGATTTCACATGGGAAAGAACTGATAAAACTGATGCTCTTAAAGAAGCATTAGCTAAAATAGAGGAATAGAAGCAAATTTGTTATTCATTTATTTTAATATCTTTTGCAAAAACATTTTTTTATCCCATTGCGATTAGTGTTTGAAGATATGACAAGAAAAACAGCAAACACTAAGCAATTGATTCAGGATACTCTGAGGGATGAACGCCCTAACACTGTAAGAAGATTGGTTCATCTTGTTCAAAAAAAGACTAATTTAGAGAAAACTGAGATATATGATGCTATTCAACAGATGGAGAAGGAAAAAAAGATACATTTAGGTACCACTAGAATTGAAAGAAATCTTCCTTCTACTTTAAGAAATTTCTTCCTAAGATTCCATTATTATTCAGTTGAATTCTGGGTCATATTATCTTTTACTCTAATTTTTTTCCCACTAGTTCTTCTAGTCCAAAGGGATTCCCCTGTCATTTTTTTACGCACGATAATTGGTTTGTTGTTTTGCCTTTTTATCCCTGGATGGACCTTTGCTAACCTTCTTTTCCCAAAATTGTACGAAACAATAGATCAATTTGAGAGAATGTTATTAGCTCTCGGGGTTAATATCGGTATTGTTATTTTTACTGGAATATCGCTTGATACTTATTGGGTAATTGATGATTATTCCTTTGTTATATCTATAGGCTTAGTTACTATTGCATTACTTCTTATATCCTCTACCTTACGAATTCTAATTGGTTCTGGAAAACTTGAAACATTTTTTAACAAAGTTATTTTAAAGAAAGGCGAAAAAAAATGAACTGTTATTCTCAAAAGCTTCATATCATTGCAAAAAAAGCTATCATTTTATCAATTTTCATATTGCTTGCATTTTTGCAAACGACGAAGGTACAATCACAATTAGAAGCTGAGAATCTAATTAACGAAGCACGAGAAAAGTTAATTGAGGTTATAATATTGTTGGAACAAGCTTATCTACAAAACATAGAGATCAAAGCTAGTGTTCTAATGGCGGACAACGTTTTAGACATAATTAAAGAAGCAGAATTATCTTTTCTAGATGGAAACTATGCCACAGCAATTGAAAAAGCTAATCTTGCAATATCACAATTAAATGAGCTTACTGAGGATATCAATGATTTAATCGGTAAAAA
>BPTO01000291.1 GCA_023705985.1 Candidatus Heimdallarchaeota archaeon
ATAAAAATTCGGATTTTATCAAGATATTTTATTAATAAAAATACAGATGTTGCAATGATTATAGTTAATCCCAAAAGAGGGATAATTTGTGCAAAAGTAACAAATGTTGGATCACTTCCTCTTCCATATAAAAACAATATAGAATCGATGTCAAACATATCTCGAAGCCAATAAATGATTTCAGTGTAATAAAGCATTACAACTCCAACCATAAGTAATATTATAGATATGATAATCAATTTTATTGAAAATGAGGGTTTTGAACGAATATAGTCAATCTGAGATTGATACTCTTCTTTATCTGTTAAAGTGATCGATAGAGCTTCAATTTTAGGAAAACATATATTGTAAAGTTCTCTAATCTGAAATAATACAAGTAAAAGGAATATTAAGAAGCAAAAAGAAACTAAAGTCCAGAATGATAAATCAATGATTGCTCCTATAAACAGAGTTTCAACTAATAAAATTGTGAAAATTGTCAACAGAACTAGTAAATCAACAAAAGTAAAAACCTTAAATAATAACCAAAAGGTCTGTTTTCTTGAAAATCCCCTCTCCCATAGCTTATTCATTTGTTCTCTCCAGACTCTTTTCATTGACTTGAGTGACACTACATAATACACAAGACTAGCTATAATTAATGGGAATGATAAACCAAAATAGATTACTAAAGTGTAAGTTGCATAACTTTGAATATCTTCTAAACCTTCAGTCAATCTGTTTTTGATGCTATAATCAATTCCAGCAGAATCGAAAATACCAAGATGTAAGGATATCAGGTCGTTATTTTTACTACTAATACGAAGAATGGAAGATGGTCTTTTATTAAAAGTTGCGTCCATTTTATAATATATAAGAAGAGATGCTCCACGTACTTCCTCAGTGAAGTATTCACTTTTTAATGCATCAGTATTTAGAATTATAATATTTTCATAAAGAAATTGTCTATGTTTAAGTTGATTATAAGACATACTACCTGCTTGAAAAGCATCTAATTGGTCAAATTGTTCGTAAGATAGGCAAGAAGACAGTGAAAAATTATTACCATAAACAGCGATATCTTCTCCCAAGGAATAGTTTAATGAATAAAACAAAGGTTTGGATAACCAAATTTCATTGCTTGTAATATTTTTTCCAAACAGGAAATTTGATAGAGTATTGTCTACAAAGTATATATTACAATATTTTGAAAGTAAAGTTACTCGCCCATCAAAATACAAACTCGTTCTTTCAATAATACTTGTATCTAATTCTTTTACATATTGCTCTACTGTATTAAAAACACTCAATCTTTGGTATAAAGTATTAGCTTGAAAAGATAAATAAATTTTAGTATCTGCAGAAGTACTATCAAGAAGACCCTCTATCTCTTGTTGTTGAAAAGAGAAAGTGTAGAAAAGGATTCCTTGGATAAAAATAAGTAGTACTAGTACAGAAAGAAAAGAGAAAAACAATGTCTTTTTCATCCCCTTAGTATACTTGAAAGTGAACTCAAAGGATTCCATCGTTATTATACCCATTACTTAAGAGATAAAAACTTTGTGAATTATTTTTTACTAAGATTTTATAAGAAAGAAAAAAGGTTTTTCTAGCGCTACAAACTTCACGATGTGGTTCTTGTTGAGAATTAATTGATATAAAATGTGATTTTATTCCAGTAGTCACCCCCATTGACGATCTGGTCGTTCAACCTTTGAATGGTTACTTCTATAAGTACTGTATGCTTCGATATCGATACTACCACCAGTAGCTTTTATCCTTTAGTGCTTCTAGAACTTTATATATTAATAGAATAACTATATTATTAAAAACTAGGTAATTGGATGACACATATTAAAAAAATCGGATTCCACAGAAAAGTTATTCTTTCAAATATTCTGATTTTGACTTTATTGATTTCAATGACTCAATGTGGAGATTCTTTACAAATTCAAAAAATAAAGATTAATTCATCCAATAGAGATAAGCAGTCTTCTGAATTTTCTGCGATAATTCTACAAAATATTGTTAACGATTTAATTGTTCATCCTGCAATTTCAATTGGTTCAGATGAGGGTTTTTTAGCTTATGATTTTAATGGGTCAGGGACTCAAGAAGATCCATATAGAATAGAGAATTTTAATATTACAGTTACAGAAGAAACTGGAATCTCAATTCAAAAAACTACTAAATTCTTTGTTATTCAAAATTGTTTTGTGAGCTCAACATATACAGGGATATATATCTTAAACGTAGCTAATGGAACAGCAAAATTGGTTAATAATACAATAAGTTCTTCAAGAGAAGGTATTTCTATCCATGATTCCGACTATTCTACTATTGACAACAACACTTTTACTGATAATAGAGGTGATGGATTAATTGTTGGACATTCTTATTATTGTAAAATCAACAATAATGTATTTTTATATAATTATGATGGGATGCGTATCTCTCAAACTAATTACAGTACGATTACAAATAATGTAATTACGGGTAGTAAAAGTCGTGGGATGTATGTTACAACTGCTTTTTCGTCTTTAATTGAAAATAATACTTTTACTAATAATCTAAAAGGACTATATTTACCAGGTTCAAAGAACATGATTATAAGAGAAAATGTTTTTACGAATAACTCTTATGGACTGACATTAGGTGAGTCATTGTTTGATGTTGGAAATATTGAAATCGATAATAATATTTTTGAAAACGATGGTATTACCATCTATGGTTCAAATGTTTATGGTTTTTCACATTATGAGTTTAATGATAATTTAATAAATAGTAAACCTTTTGGATTTTTTATTGATTTGAATAGTCAAACAGTTTCTGCTCCTTATGGTCAACTCTTTCTTATAAATTGCACAGATATTACAATCGAAAAACAATCAATTTCTAATACACCAATAGCCTTGTTCTTGTTTGATTGTGATCGTTTACTTGTAATTAACAATAACTTCTCCAACAACAAACTTTACAGTATAAAATTAAGAAGTTGCGAAAACTCACTGATTATAAACAACTCAATTTCAGGAAATGAAGAAGACGGTATATATTCTATTCTCTCTAGTAACAGTTGGATACTATATAATTCATTTGTTAACAATTCTAAATATGGAGTTAATGTAAGAGGTACTAAATATTTCATCCACCACAACAACTTCCTTGGAAACAATTTACAAGGTGATAGTCAAGGAATAAGTGATGGAGAATCTATTTTTTGGTTTGATGTAGAAACATCTTTTGGTAATCATTGGTCTGATTGGATAGGGGACG
>BPTO01000292.1 GCA_023705985.1 Candidatus Heimdallarchaeota archaeon
ATTGATAAAATAAATTTTATAGATACTGTTCCTTTGAGAGATTTCTTTGGTAAGATATCAATTACTCCTTATGAAGATTCAAAAAGTTCTTATTCATGCTTGCAAGGTAAAAATATCAAGAAACTTCTAAAAGAAGATATTTTGGAAATTAATAAACATCCACTCATAAATATTAACCTTTCATTCTGAAATATTGTTACCAGGTTTTTGAATCTCAAACTAAAAAAACAGTAAATTTCAAATTACACGTTTGTTAACATGAATGATGGATCATGGAATGTTGAACATTCTTTTTGAATACATAACATACAAAACATCTGCGCGATTCAATCTCTCCTGTTGATGCACAAATCAACCTAAAACAGTAAGAGATGCAAAGATATATTTTACGGATTTAATGGCAGATATTTTCATAAAGAAAATAGATAAAGTAGTAAAAGAATAGAAGAATATAAGATTGGAATAATGTGAATTAAAATGGGAGTGAAAGAGTTTGTTGACCCAATTGATATGATTTTTCAAGTAGAAACGTTAATTGAAAAGAAAAAAGGATTAGCTGCTACTTCATTATGTAGAACATATTCATCAAATTTTGATTTCCCCAGAAAAAGATTAGAGAACAACGTCCCCCGGATGGACGTTTTAATGATATATATCATTCCCCACTTGGCGGGGGAGGATAATTCCGTTAAAGGGACACGGTGTCCCCAGAAGAAGCATTGGCAACCAGCGCCAATGAGAAATAGTAATCGATGCTAACGAGTGGTAATGAGAAATTCAATTTCACAGATGTTGCAATGATTGCAACACAGAGAGATGGTGCATTGAATGCACCCTATGAATTGGCAGAAAGATAAAAAAGGCATCAAAGTGATATTTGTTGCTTTATTTTCAAAAACTGTACTCTTGAGAAGACAAATAAATGTCTAGCGACAGTCTTGTAGCTTAGATGGAGAAGATGAAGAAAAGAAATATACCCTATAAGAAGTATTTCAGGATGATTCTATTATCCTTACTTATTTTGTTAACTGCTTCTTATTCCTATGCTTCTGACACTCAACCTATAAACAATAATCTAGATAATTCTTCGAAACTATTCATAATTTTTGCAGGGACTTTTCTTCTATTTCTTTTCATCTACTTTATTCGACATAGGATTAAGAAAAACAAGCAAAAATTTGACTTATTTCTGAAAAAGAGTAGGATGGCATATGTACGAACACTTGAAGACTATATTAACTCACGCTGGCTTTGTTCATTCGTTTCTTCAGCCATATGGGAGAGTCCGAGATAGTTTTCCTCTTCCTATCGGAGACTCTCCCCCTCTTCTCCATATTGAAGTGATATAAATGGTAACAATGATGAAAACAAAACATAAACCTGATGAAGAAACCATTCAATTTATTTTTGATAGATTATATGGTTCAAAAACAATTGCTCAGATATCTGAAGAGTTCTCTTGGGAAAATAATCCCGCTTTTGATGACATGTTGGAATATTGGAATAAACCAAGTAAGATCAAAAGAATCAAGTTGATTTTAGAAGCAGAAATCTTGCATAATAGAGCAATGAGAAAAAGTAAGCAACATGTATCTTTCTTTTTACTTGACTCTTTGGCTTCTTTTGGTTTGCTCAGAGTTGAAAGATATTATGCTCCTGAGATAGAAAGTAGAAGATTGTATGTTTATAGTTTACTAACTGTTTCTGAGGAGAGGAGATTAGCTTACCTTAGACCTTACTTGAGTAAGATGGCTTTAGAGAAACTAAAGAAAAAGGAAGAAGAAGAATAATGGGAGACGGAATGGTAACTTCGACCAAGAAAAAAGCCATACCTTTTCTATATGGAATAATATGGGTAGCTTTGGTTTTGGGAACAGCGGTTTACTGGTTCTTAGTTGCCGAACCAATCTTTACAAGAGAAGGTCTGTTTACTTTTACTAACTTCAGTGATAAACTACTTTTCTGTGCAGGTTTCTTGTCACCAAGTTTATTTGTTTATAAAGTATTCAACAAATTGCTTGGGACAGATATGACTGTCAAACTGATAATAGTTTATCATGTAATCATGTTAGGTTTGGTAATTTTTGCTGTAACACAAGCGAATGCAGTTAACGATTCTCTTAGAGTTGTTTCAAGATTTATTGGTGCATTCTTCATTTGGAGTATATTCTTTAAAACAGTCTGGAAAGAGATGGCTGGTTTTGGGGGGAAAGACAAATGACCGATATACCCACAGATACCTTCTTTGGTTCAGGCAATGCTGACCAAATAAGAAATATGTTGATGATTCTTGGTTTGATTATTCTTGCTTGTGTTTGTATTTTCTTCATAGGCAAGTGGCTGATTAGTATTTGGGCATGGAAGTCCGAAGGATATGTTACCAAGAAGAAACTCAAGAAATACAAAGAAAGCAGATGGCATTTTAAACTTCGTAGAAAAATAGCCAAGAAGAAAACTACCAAAACGAGAAGATAAGGTTGAACAACATGACAAATGTTATACTCAATAATAGAATAGAGATAGCAATCGAACTTCATTCTTTTTTTGAAGAGTATTGCATCAACAAAAAGACAAGAATTTTTTCCCTTCCTTTTTCTTTTCGAAGCAGAGTTATTGGTAAAGAGATTTTCAAAAGAATGAATCCTGAATTAATCAGCGATTTGAAAAGTTACAGGATTGATTTACATAGAAAAAATATCTCAGGCATTTCTCATATGGTAGGTATCATCTTTTCTATGTGTGAAGCCAAGAAAGAATTTGGTCAGTTTCTTGTTAATGATACCGTTATCAGCAATTTAAAACTATATATCAAAAACAATTCCTAAGGCTTCTTTTATTGTAGTTTGATTAAGTGATAAATACCTGTTTTTCTTAGCCTTAGAAGGCATTAAAATATTGATGGATTGCTTACCCCCCTCTTCTTTTTCTTCTCTCTTTTCCTTCTCTTTCTTCTTTTCTTCTTATTGTTCTTTTTAGCCTTATTATCCTTCTTAGTCTTATTGTTTCTTAGACTCTCATACTAAGTAAGAATTTTTCTGGGCTGGGGCGCAGGGCAGAAGAGATTCAGGGGTAAGAAATTTTCCGTTTTGATTGGATTGTTTAAAATAGTGCTACCCAGCTATATAGGAGGGCTATATAAAGAAGAATAAATTGACAGATATATCTAAAGGCATTCTATACCATAGTAAGAAAAGCATATAAAAAATTGAATAAGAGTTTATTAAAAAAATGAA
>BPTO01000293.1 GCA_023705985.1 Candidatus Heimdallarchaeota archaeon
TATTCTAAGTTTAGAAGAAGTGTCAAGGGTTGGAGACTTGAAAAGAATGTATCTATATTGAAAACAATATTATTACCTATTAGTCTATTTTATCTAACAGGTAAAATAATTGTTCTCAATTTTCTAACAGATCAAATGAATATAATAGCAACAAATGGAATATTTGAGCTTAAGTCTACTTCACTCAGTTGGGGATATCTAAGTTTCGCAGTTTGTGTATATTTATCAACCCTTGAGTTATTCTGTATTTTCGTTCTTGTTACGCGTTCTACCTTTTATGAAGATTATTTTGATGCAATAAAACTCTTAGGAAAACTCTTAACGTTTCCTTTTACTATTTCATGGGTTTTACTCTTTCTGTATATTTCCCGTAATACACATAGTTTCTCAATCTGGAATACAGGTCTCCTTTTCCTTTGTTTTCTTACCATGCACTTTTTCACTAAAAAATTAGGAAAAGCGATTATAAAAAAACATGAGTTTGTCTTCTATAATTTCAAGAAAACGGGAAGGATGAAAGTAAAGTTAACAAAAAACGGATCTTACACCACATCCACTAACCCTTCAAATCCACTAGGGAACCCTTCTACTTCTTCTGGTAAATGGAGTGAAAAAGAACGTGAGAAGTACAAAATGCTATTGTTTACTACCATAGTCTCTAAGATTCGCCCTAATGTTCCTGTAAGTCCTCATCGTCTTGCTGCTCTTGCAAATATTCCTATAGAACTCATAGAAAGACTTCTTCTTGAACTTTGCAACAACAATCCTGCTCTTGGAAAGTATTACCATACTGAACAAGTTTTCATACGTTACTTTGATTCGGATAAAGAAGCACTTGATTTGAGAAATACCTCTCAAAGACAAAACGATGAAAACAATGAAGACAATTACCCCACATCAAAACACGAAATAATGCCAAGTAGCAATAATTCGTTTCGTTATCCCAATGCTGAAGCAAGGAATGATACAAATACAGTACAGTCACCTATGAAATTGGAAGAACAATCATCCTTGTCCAATTCCAAATTGTTAGTTTTTTGTTACAAAATAAAATATCAATTCAGATTATATTTCACAAAAGATGTCCTTGAACATGTGAAGATTAACGGTACACTTCCCTTCGTATCAGGAATGGTGCTTAGTTTATTTCTCTTTCTCCCTGTTTTTTTCCTTTCCTGCAAAATTTTCCTCTATAATCCATGGATTAATATTATTCTTGTTAGTGTTGGTGTATTTCTTATTGTTGAGTTGATTAACATAACACTGAGACATATCGTAGGATATGACAAAAAGGGATGTACAATAGAACAAACAATGATGAAGTGAGTGAAAATGAATATAGTCGCTCTATTCTAGAAGTTGATCCTTTGGAAGCTTTATCAGAAGTTGGTTGGAATAGAGAAAAATTTCTTAAAAGAGGAGGGATTTATGATTGGTAAAGGAAAGTGATTTCTTAGTTCTTATAAATTATTTTCTAGTTCCTTGCTTTCTAACTAAAGAGTATTTTTGTTATTATTTTATAAATAAATTGGATAGTTTGATACAGATAATGACCATAAGTTCTATTTTTGAAATTATCTCCTGCTACTTCTTTAGAGATTTTTGTTCCGAAGGTTATTACTTCCCATAATACTTTGTGTATTTCTATTTCCAATTGCTGGATATCTTGAAAATATTCATTAATCCTCTCCTTTAAAGATGGAGCTTTGAAGGAAACTCCGATGATTATAGGAGTTTGTTGTAGATGAGGTATTTTCCTTTGTAAGAAGCTGTTCCATCTATATTTAAAGAAATCAAACCTATCAAGACACAATTCTGAATTTCTTATTTCTTTCAATTCTTCTTTGAATATCATTATCATATTTATTACCTTTTTTTTCTTGTTCATGTTGTACTCAATAAAGCTTATAGGCTCCTTTTTTGTACAAGGACATAAAAAACCTTTACTAAGAAGAACGGGAGGAGAGAATACTTACAGTTAAGTGTCTTATGGGAGTTTAAATAGGAAGATAAGAATAGAATAATGATGTATCGAGTACAACAAAACCATCTTAGAGCTTTATCGAAAGAAGAGTACTGGATACTGAAGAAACTTACCCGGTTGTCAAAAAACGTTTATAATCACACTCTGTGGTTAATGGAGTCTTGAACATACTCAAGAAAGTAACCTCTGAGTCTTCCCTTGTGAGGATAGGTGGTAGTGGTCGTCTGAGTCGACCTTCACGTCGCTCTGTTGTTCCTCAACATAGTTGCGTTTAAACAAAAATAAGTCTTTTTACAAAGAACTTAGCTCATAGAGAGTTGGATAAGAACGTTGGGTTATGCTGTAGTAAAAAACAACAATGATGAAGCTTGTGCAGGTAATAGTTCAGGATTCAAGATATTGACAAGATCATTCTGGCGTTACCTTAGATGGGATAAGAACAAACAGAAGACTTCAAGACCATTCAGAAAAGCGCACATACTCATCTCTTTACCATCAAGAGCGATGGTATCGGTCACTACCTCTCATTCGTCCACTCATGATAATAAAGCAAGTAGAGAACTAATCAAACACCTATCAAAATAGTTGAGGAAGGGGTTCAAACGGATACACTTAGATAGTGCATACTGGGACGAGAATATCCTGGGGTGGATAATCAAGAATGGATACATCCTGATGTCCCTCCCAAGATAAACTCCCTTGATTATGGAACAAACACTCCCCAAGATCTTTTCGTTGGAGCATAAATAACTATCCTAGATTCTACAAACACAATCACCACGTCGAATATCGAGCTAGTGCCGAACATGTTTTCAGTCTAATCGAACTTCATCCCCTTACTCTTTACGACCGTTTTTAGAGAACCAGCACAAATGAACTCGTTGTTCACTTTCTAAAGTTAGTTTATCGAATTATCAGTGTGTTGGGAATGGTTTTTTCCGTCTGTTATGTTCGAAAATAGGAAAATGTTCTCTTTCCGCTCTTATATCATATCAAATTATAGTTATAGCAATGAAAAATTATTATATGGAATAAAGAGAACATATATATAGGTAAGAGAATATATATATGTTTCGATATATAGATAATAAACTTTAAATATGTACATAACAAATAAATAGGTGCCAATTTAAACTGGTGATAATATGAGGAAAAATGCATTAATTGTAATGACAACTTTGTTGATTTTTACATTGACTCCTTTAGTTAAAGGAGATACGCTATATGTTGATGTAACTATT
>BPTO01000294.1 GCA_023705985.1 Candidatus Heimdallarchaeota archaeon
ATCAATAGATCAATTCAGAAGCGTATCAAATAGGATAGAGTAATCATAATGGCAAGAGTGTATATTGTTGAGGATGACAAGGATTTGCAAGTTTTATATAAACTATATTTGTCGAAAATAGGTCATGAAATTGTAGGAATTTCATATGATGGAGAAGAGGCTCTGATCGACTTATTTTGTAATTATAGCGCTAATCCTCCCGATATTATAATATTAGATCATAATATGCCCAACAAAACAGGTTTAGAATTGCTAGAGGATTTACAAGAACTAAATTATAATCAGAAAACAAAGATTCTACTGATTACTGCTGCGTCAAATCTTCAACATCAAGCATCAGAGCTAGGGGTATCAAAATATATTATAAAACCATTAAAACTTAGTAATCTAGACAAAATGATTAGAGATGTCATAACTGATGATAGTTTAGATTTAGAATTATGCACTTAATTTTTTTCATTTGAAACAAACCCCTAGGTTTGAAATTATTGTCAAAATAAGATTTCGCGATAAAAGATAAGGTTATTGAAAAAAAATCTATAGATTCAGTATAACTTTTTTGAATTCATTAACATAGTATATGTAATTTTTAGATCCTTTGTTTGAATTATAAGATTCCATATTACTTCTAAGCTCCTCAACAGTTTTTACACCAAAGACGACTGTATTTGCTCCTGAATCAATCGCATAATTCATACAATGTGCAGGTGTCGCTGGTTCGTTCAATTTCATTTTTAGCTTTTTCCCTCCACAGAAGTAAGCTGGATAATTAGTTGTTTTTGTAGTAAAAGCCTTACCTTTGAGTAAATTTTTAATTGCAATTACTGTAATCTCTTTTTGCTTGCAGATTTCAATTAATCTTTTTGTAGAATTTAAGATTCCAGTTGCGAAATTTAAAGGAAACATTATTGCATCAAATTCTCCTTTCTCTATCATCTTTATGAGTAATTCTGGGTTATGAGCGCTTACACCTACTGCTCTAGCCTTACCTTCTTTCTTCAATTGTTGTACATATTCTAGAATCCCTTTTTTAATAATGTTCTCATAATCTTCTTTATTTGTAACAAACTGAATTAGTGCAAGATCAACATAGTCTATATTTATACTCTTCAACATACTATCATATGTTTGTTGAATTTTTTTTAATGAACGAGTCTTTTTGTGTCCACTAGCTTTTTCATCATAAAAGCTTCCTAAATGTGTAGTGAAAGTAATTTTTTTTCTTTTATCTTTGATAAATTCTCTAAATACATCGAAGAAATATGGTAAATTGAAGACAAGATCATAATGGGTTATGCCTAACTTGTAAGCCTCTTCCAGAATTAATTTTGAATTTTCATCTCTTGTCAAATTTGTAAGTTTCCTAACGCCTCTAGCAAAGTGTTCTATCCCTAAGCCAAGGGAACTTAAACCGACACCATTTGATGTAAGTCTATTGACAGTACTTTTACTCATACAATGTTTTATCTGAATATTTTCATATAAAAAGATGATTTCAAAGTGGTTATTCTCTAATGGGATTGTCAGGGCAATTTAAATGAAAAAATTCTGTCAGAGGGATTATTCTATGTCTTAGTTATTTGTGAGATTGAATTTCATTCTATTTTCATCCCACCATTTTGTCCATTTCTCCATATATATTTCTCTCTCATCCCTTTTTATTCCACTAACAAAACCCCAAGGTTGATCCCCAAGAGCTCTCCTGATTATTGTTATTTGTCCGGTATGCCCCATGTAATGAAGAGCAATTCTTTGAATCTTCTGAAATAGAGTTTCCTCCCCGTTTTCTTTAGATATTTCTAGGTGAAATTTCTCTTCAGGGAAATCTTTAAGATATTTATAGAAATCTCCAGAGATTTGTTGATACTTATCCATTATCTCTCTAAAAGAGAAGGGGAATTTTTCTTTAATCCTATCTTTTGAAGCACCATAAGCAAAATATTCTCTTTGAGTTTCAGTTAAGATTCTCTCTCCAGTAAATAAGGACAAATACCAATCCATATGAGAGATACAATGTCCAACAATCCATACAATGGGGTTTATTTCAGGATGAATTTGCTTGATAATGTTCTCAGTGTTAATTTCTATAAATGACATAAGAAAGTTAATTTCCGCGATTTCCAATGTAGAAATAGCTAATTCTTTTAAATCCATTTCATCTTTAACTCTCACATTCATATGAGAAAACTTCTATTCCAATATAAAAAATATTCTTATGTTATTTTATTCCATGTTTTTTTTCAAGAATTCATCAACTTCTTTTAAGAACTCTTTTAGTTCATTCTTTATCATCATTTTTTCGGCTTTTTTCACTAATTCTTCTCTGTTGATTACTTCCAGATTTTTTATATATACAGCTAAAGCATCTTCGTAATCTTGTTCAGACCCAAATTTTAATTTAAATGCTACTGTATTAAGGGGATGATTGATTTTTACGGGAATACCATTAAATGTTTCATCTATTGCCATATCAATACTTTCTTGATCTAATTCTGAATAAATCCCTTTAATATCAATTCTGAACATTCCTTCCTTGAAGAATATGGTACAGTGAGATTTTTCATCAAAACCTTCAAAGTCTGACAATGTGGCATCAAATCCATTTTTTTGTAAAAAGGCAAGAAAATTCCCTCTATTAATTTTAGTATGGTCTAGAATGATATCAATATCTTGAGTCATTCTAGTTCGTCCTGTAATCATAACAGCTACTCCACCAACAATAACATAAGGAATGGAGTTTTCTTTGAAATATTGTGCAAGATACTTCAAACTACTTGAAATTGGATCAGTCATTTGTTTCTTTCCTTTTCTCTCTTCTTTCTTATTTTCTCCAAAGATAAACAGAATTCAATGAAGTTTGCTGCTTCCTTGGTAAGCTGCTCTGATGTGAAATTACGTGCTCGGTAAGCAGCTTCCATTACCTCTCGTCTTCTTTGTTTTATTCTTTCTTTGTTAACTTTAAGAGAACTTACCATTATGGAGTTACTAGAGTTTTTACTAAATAAACCTTGTTTTGTAATTAATGAAAAATTATATAGAAAAGAGAATTAAATCTTAAGGTATTTGAAGAATGTCTTAATACTTTGAATAGAATTAAACACTTGGGAAATTTGTTGTGTAGAAGAAAAGTGAATGTCTACAATGGAATCTTCTACTATAATTGTAGTCATATTTATTAATAAATAACAATATAATCAATTCACTATGAGAATGAAAAACAAG
>BPTO01000295.1 GCA_023705985.1 Candidatus Heimdallarchaeota archaeon
TATTGCTAATTTTCATAATCAAAGATCTGTAGATTATTTAACTGAACTACTGAATCATGAAAATGACATAGTAAGAAAAAATGCAATAGATAAGTTACTTGAAGATTACAAAATGGTTGATATTAATAAAATGAAAAAATCACTATGTGATACTAATACTTATGTTCGTTTTCAAGCTATTAGAATCTTAGAGAAATTAGGTTGGGAACCTGAGAGTGAGGTAGATGATTTTCTTGTTCTTAATGCACTAAAACGGTGGCATGAATTAAGAGAAAAAAAACAAGAGAGCATTTCATTTTTGCAAAAGCTTCTTCAGAATGAAGATGTTGGTATAAGGGCTATGGCAGTTCTAGCATTGGGTCAAATGTATGATAGTAAAGTGGCTAAATTTCTAACTCAAATGCTGAATGATAATGATTGGAGAGTTAGATATTTTGCATTAAGAGGTTTGCAATACTACAAATCTACAGATAATATTAAGGAATTAATAGAAAGGTTAAGTGACGAAGTATTCAAAGTGAAGAAACAAGCAATTATCAATCTTGGATTCATTGATGAACAAGAGTCAATTCCTGCTTTAGTAGGTCTATTCATGGACGAAAATTTAGACATAAGAAGTCTTGCAGCAGTATCATTGAACAATAAAGGTTGGAAACCAAAGAATAGTAAAGAAGGTATTTTATTTTTATTAGCTCTAGGAAAAAATCTTCAGAGTTATGAAAGAAGTGAAGTAACAGATGTTTTAATGGATCTAGTCCAAGATGAAATTATGCAAAAAAAACCCTACATTTTTAATCAATTAGTCTGGAATAGAGACGAAGACGACAGAGTTACCCAGTTTTTAGTTGAAATGTTAGAAGGAAAAGAAGGAGAAATCCTATGTAAAATCATAGAAACTCTTGATTATGTAAGAGATCAAAAAGCAACAGATGCTTTGTTACCTTATCTAGAACATGAGAAGTCGGAAGTAAGGAGTAAAACAGCAAAAACATTGTGGATGATAAAAGATAAAAAAGCCGTCCCTTATCTTATAAAAAGACTATATGATGACAATGATGAAGTAAAACTTCAGGCTTTGATAGCGTTGAGAGGGATGGGAGATGAGAGAGCTTTGGAACATTATTATCCTTTGTTAGGTGATCCTGATGAGAGAATAAGGAATCAAGCTAGTATGGCGTTAGATGAAGCTGGTGGGAAGAAAATGACAATTGATGATATACTTCTACAGCAAATTAAGGAACGAAGAGATTATAGAAAAAGAGGATCAATCCAATTACAAAAGATAGAAAAACTAGGAAAGAAAGGGAAAGAAGGAATTAGAGGAACAACCCAATTACAGAAGATAGAAAAACTAGGAAAGAAAGAAAAAGAAGGGATTCCAGAATTAATCAAAATGTTTGATGAACTTTTGTTCGAAGATAATTTCTATCGAATAGTTAAAATCCTTGAAAATACTGACTGTACCGATTATTATAATGAGATTTATCAAGAATACAATAAATTCAAAGCTGGTAGAAAAAGGATTGACATGATCAGGTTGCTTGCAAAAGCAGGTAAAGAAAAAGCAATTGAACCTTTAAAGTTACTCTTAGATGATAGAGATAAGTTTGTTAGAGATAAAGCTTTGGAAACATTGGAAGATTTAAACTGGTCACCTACAAATACAGAGGAGAAATTGAAAGTTTTGGCAATAAAAGAGTGCTGGGAGGATGTTCAGAAAGAACCTCCTGAAATTCTTGATGAGATAATCGCGGCACTATCTTCAGAAAAAAACTTTATCCGACTAAGAGGAGCTAAAGCTCTACAATGCTTCAAAAGAAATATAAATTCTGATACAATAAAATCATTTCTTAATGATGATGCAAAAGGAATTGCACTGATAATTCACGATGTTTTGAAGAAGCTTAATTGGGAACCAGAAACTTTCGAAGAGAAGATTCTAGTTTCAATCTTAGAGGAAGACAATGAAAAACGGATTATACTTTATAGAGAAAATCCACAAAATTTCCTAAAATTTCTAAACACAGGTCCTAGATATCTTCAAATGGAACTAACATCTTTCATAGTTGACCTCGATTCAGAAGATTCTTTTGAATTCGTAATTAGAAACTTCAATTCTCCAAATCTATTACCAGAGGAGAAATTTCTGGAAGTTCTATTCTCAAAGGAACACCCAGATCGATTACGAAGTCTGTTTAACTGCTTCTTAACCTCATCAGAAACTTATGAAGGATTTTATTTCCAACAAAATTTAGTAAAATATTTTAGTAGAATTGAAGATGATTTGTTGATTGATGTTATATTAGACGATATTAGGGATCTAAAAGGAGAACCTCACTATTTTGAATTTCTTGGTGAGAAATATCAAAGAGATTCGAGAATACTTGAAAGCTTATTATGGAAACTAAACTTCGTTGACCGTGATGTAGATATTCTGGATTTTATATCTGAACTTCTGGTAAAGAAGGGTTATGAAGAAGCCAAGAAATTTCGAAGACTATTAATTGAGGAAAGGTGAAATCGTTACTATAAATAGGGAGTAATTTTGTCGATTGTTTTACACGACCAGGAATTATTTAGCTGGAAAAAAAAGGAAAAATTTCTAGAAGCTGAAGAAATAGAGTACGTTTGAAAAATAACATTTCGTTGATACTCTTCGACTAGGAAAATTTATCTAAAAGTATTGGATGGTAATATATACTTTCTACACTCTAAACAGAGTTTTATTACAAAAGTCGTTAATTAGACACGACTGGTTTGAATGAAGTCGTTTCTAGGATACGACCTGGCAAAGTAATGCTTATACTCGAATTGTAAGTTGGAAAAAATCTTATCACAAAGGTTTAAGCTATTTATTTAAGTTTAAAGAAAATAATTAAAAAAAGAAGGAAAAAAGAAGTTTTAGATTTTTTATCTCAAAAAAGAGATAAATGAATTTTTCTTCAATCTAAAATCAATATCTTGGCTTTCTTTGAGCCTGATAGCAATCACGGCAGTAAACTGGTCTTTCTCCATCTGGTTTAAAGGGGTTGAAGGAATGAGTCTATAGATTATTCACATATTTTTTCATTACATAGGGGGATGTCATAGCTGAGAGTAACGCACCGTAATTGAGGTTGAACTCCACTTCTTTTCCCACAGTTAAATCAATCTCCTTTGCATCAACTATGATATGGTCACTGCTCGACCCAAGGATGTTAATCGCT
>BPTO01000296.1 GCA_023705985.1 Candidatus Heimdallarchaeota archaeon
AGACGTGTGCTCTTCCGATCTGATAGCTTAGAACCCATTGAATATTAGATAGAATGAATAATGTTCTCTTCAGATACTCAAGTTGCTTGTTTATATTCTATCATTTATATCAAGAAAAAAGGAAGATTACTTAAGAAAACATACCTTCTAGGAAGGTCTCATATTCGTTTCAATAATATGGCTTACAATAAGGGAGACCTTATTAGATAACTCCACAATAAATCTTATTGTTAATTCGGTTCTAAGCTATCCAGTAATGACACTCTAAGGAAGATCGTGTTATATGCCAATATGTCAAAATCAAATCATTAAACGAAATGGTTTTATCTCTTTTAACTAAATTACACTGAAAATGGACAAGAAAGACGAATTTCCTTTATTCAAGATATTTCCCAAACTAAAGAAAATTCCAAGAATTTCGATAAATAATCTTCCTACTCCTGTAGAAAGGATGATTAGAACAGGTAAAATTCTAGGTGATTCCAATGTTTGGATTAAGAGAGACGATTTGACCCACGAGCAATATGGAGGAAACAAACCACGTAAGTATGAATTCGTTTTTGCTGATGCATTGAAAAAGAAGAAAACAAGGTTACTAACAATGGGAGGAATAGGAACTAATCATGGCTTAGCTACAACTATTCACTCTAAAGAGCTTGATTTTGAAACCCACTTATATCTAATTGATCAACCTCTGTCTCAACATGTTAGAGAAAATTTACTATGCCATCACTATTTTGGAGCAAAACTACATCTAGTGAAGAATGAAAAAGGAAGAAACAGGAAAATGAGATTCAAAAATTTTATTGATAGAAAATCTTATTTCATTATTACAGGAGCTAGTTCTCCTTTAGGAACACTTGGATTTGTAAATGCAGGTTTAGAACTAGCAGAACAAGTTGAACAAGGAAAGATACCCGAACCTGATAAGATTTTCATAGCAGCTGGTTCTCTTGCTACATGTGCTGGTCTTATTTTGGGTTTGGAATTAGCACGTTTGAAAACAAAAATTATTGGTATAAATATAACTAGTTCAAATGAGTATATAAAAGAAAGAACATTGAATCTTGCTAGAAATGCTTTAGAAATTATGCGAAAAAATGATCCTGATATCCCGAATATTTCTTCTAGAATTGACGGTAGGTTAACAATCAAGTATGGTTATTCAGGTGGAAAATATGGAAAAGCTACGAAGGAAGCTTTAGAAGCAATAGTTGTTGCAAAACAAGATGGATATAAACTAGAATATGTTTATACTGGAAAAACTTTGAGTGCATTGATTGACTATAGTAAAAATAACCCTAAAGCTAAAGAAGAAGTAATATTATTCTGGAATACTAAAAGCTCAGTAGATCTATCCGATATCTACACTAATTATGACTTCAGAAAACTACCAGCTGAGTTTCACAAGTATTTTAATGGGACAATTAAACTGGACAATAATCTCTGAAAAAGGGTTAAGATGAGGGAAAATTTAAGAAGGGTGGTTGTATTTGTTTATAATATTACATGCAAATATGAAATCAAATAGTTTCTTCTTTAAAATGACGCTGTTTAATGTCCTCATCTTCATTCATTGAAATTACCTAGAATAAAGAGAAGACGGAATTAGAATAAAAAGTATTTGCAATAAAAATGGAAAAATATCGAGATGATTTCTTCTAAGCAATAAAGACTAGAAGTCGTACTTACAAAGGTGCTTGGGAAGATTTTAAGCGTTCTTTGAACCAATTGAGTGTTAATTACATAGATTTATGGCAGATGCATGGATTAACTAATCCAGATGGTTGGGAAAAAGCTATAGAAATCTCCTTTCCTAATTTTGATTCTTCTTTTGTGAAAATTTTATGTGTTCTGTTAAATCTAAACCCAATCTTCTTTCCAATTTACTTAATACATTAGCTACAGCTTCTCTAATTTGTTCATTTTCATGACTTAGATCTTCTATTAAGGATGGAATAGCTTGTGCAACTATTGATATAGCTCCTAATTTGAACAGGGAAAAACCACTTCTATCTATTTGACTAACTCCATCAACTAGCTTAACTAAATTGTTGTTTTCAGTTGTATCACTATCTGACTTTTCCTTCAGACTTGATTCAAGTAATGTTTCTATAAATTCTTTTTCCCCACCTGTAAAGGTGTTGCAGAGTTTTTCTATTTCATCAAGTTCTTCCTTTTTCTTAATATATCTAACCTTCTTCTTTCTAACTTCTGATTTCTCGAATATTTTTGCTTTAAATTCTATCAATTTGTCTTTATCAAAAGATGATTCGATTTTCAGAATTGCTTCTTTAGCAGCTTCTTGAACTAACTCGTTCTCATCGAATTGTGCAGAATAAACTAATTCTAAGGATTTCTCATCTTCTTTTTTAGCTATTTCAAGAAGTATTACTTTCCTAACATTTCTCTCTTTTTCTTTCATGAAATGTTCATGTAAAATAGATGTTACATTCTCATCTGCTAAATCTCCAAGTTCTGTAATTGCTTGTTTTCTAACTCTCCAATCCTTGTATAACAATTGTTCTTGTAGTTCTTCAACTGTGGAATCTTTATCCCCTTTCATTTCTTTTTGTTTTATTATGAAGTTCTTTCTAGCTTCTTCAAGCTTAGTTACATAAGGCTGAAAACCCTTTGGCCAATCAGGAAGAGAACCAAAACTATCTGCTGAATTCCACAAGAGAATTACTTCTTTATCAATTTGAAGTGTTGAGAGTTTAGGAGAATTCAAAAGAGGAGAAAGATCTATTTTCTCTAAAGGAATCGTTTTGAGATATAGAAATACCAAATTATTACTCTCACAAAGAGGAGATAGGTCAATGGATGTTAGCTTATTTTTTTCAAGTGAAATCGATATTAATTTCTTACATGAGGACAGAGGTGTTAAATCAATAGTAGTAAGAGAATTGTCTCCTAAATACAATGTTTCAAAATTCTCACAATTTGATAAAGGTGACAGATCTATTTCAGAGAGAGATGTTCTAGAAATATCAAGCCTTTCAAATTCTTTACAATCTGATAACGGAGTCAAATCAATTTTGGTTATAGGATTTTTATAGATTATTAGATCGG
>BPTO01000297.1 GCA_023705985.1 Candidatus Heimdallarchaeota archaeon
CACAAGGATAATCTCAAAGAAGACAAAGAAAGAATAGAACAGCTGTCAGAAAATGTATAGAAAAGAAGTAATAACAAGAGTAAAACCCTCAACACTTCCTTTTTTTACATCCTTTATATATGAGACAATAAATATATAAATTGATAAAAACACTACACTTGCCTATCTTCTAATCAAAACCCATCCGTCAAAGTGTAAGGATAACAAGGTGAAAAAATGAAGAAAGTTTCAAATTATTCAATAAGAACAGCAATAGGATTAATAGTAACAGCAGTGTTGATACTGAATCTTGGTCAAGGAACAACTAAAGGAATACAAACAATAGAAAAAAATGAAATTAATCTGTCACTGTCCTCATTAATCCCACATGACTCTATATCTATTACCTCTGATGAAGATTTTAGCGTTTTTTCAGGAACAGGAACATATGAGGATCCTCATATTATTGAAGGATATAATATTACAACAACAAGTTTTAGAGGTATTTATATCACTGGTACAACAAAACATTTCATTGTTCGTAATTGTTATGTTGAAGCAACATATTTTGGTATTGATATCAACGATGTAGCTTATGGAACAGCCACTGTCATTAACAACACATGCAATAACAATAATGACAAGGGTATCGTGCTTTCCTCTTCTGGGAGTTCGACTGTTGCCAACAACACGTGTAACAACAACTGGGATGGTATCAAGCTTACCTCTTCTGATAGTTCGACTGTTGCCAACAACACGTGTAGCAATAACGTCCGAGGTATCTATCTTGAGGATTCTGGTAGTGCGACTTTGGTAAACAACACTTTTACTGATTGTGGTTTAAGAATAAGCGAATTTACCCTTAGTGCTTATCTATCATATACTGTCGAGAATAATTGGGTGAATGGTAAAAAACTAGGTTATTACACTAACCTTGACTCCACTACTATTGCTGAAAAAGTTTATGGTCAATTAATATTAGTCAATTGTACTAATGTGACAGTGCGTGATCAAATATTAAATAACGCTACAGTTGCTCTATTTCTCTGCCATTGCACTTATTCTTCTATCATTAACAACACGTGCAACAACAACCAGTATGGCATCTATCTTTACTTTGCAGTTAATTCTACCGTTGCCAACAACACGTGCAATAACAACTACGCTGGTATCAAGTTTGAGGATTCTGATAGTTCGACGGCTGTAAACAACACTTGTAGTTTCAATATCTTTGAAGGCATCAATCTTCAGTATTCTGGTAATGCTACTGTTGCCAACAACACCTGCAGTAATAACGATGGCAGAGGCATCATGCTTCACTCTTCTGGGATCTCGACGGTGGCAAACAACATCTGCAGCAACAATGGCAAATATGGTATCTATCTTCCCTCTTCTGCTTTTTGTGTAGTTACTTGTAATCTTCTACAAGAAAATGAAGAATATGGCGTATACTTAAGATCCGATTCTGAAAACAATCTTATTCACCATAATAACTTTATAGACAATAATATAGGAGGAACTTCACAAGCTTTTGATTATGGTTTTGATTTTGAAACAACTAATACTTGGTATGATACTGAAACACTTGAAGGTAATTTTTGGTTCGATTGGTCAGGAATAGGTTCTTATTCCATTGACAGTGCTGCTAGAGCATTTGATCTATATCCTCTTGATGAACCTGTAGACATTGATCCTCCACTTATTGTTAATATTATCCACTCTCCCTCTACTCCTACAGAGCTAGATACTATTAGTATCAATGCTACTGTTACTGATGCTTCTGGTGTGCAATCTGTTACTCTTCACTATAGGGTTAATTGTGGAAATTGGATAGAAGTTTGTATGACTCTTATAAGTGGTTCTACTTATTCTGTAACTGTCGGTTCTTTTGCAGTTAGTGACACTATTGAGTATTATATTACAGCTGTAGACAATTCTATCAACCATAATGAAGCTACAGAGGACAACTCTGGTTTATATTACTCATTTACTGTTGCAGAGGGTATACCAGAATTTCAAACGCACTCCCCTCTTCTCTCCCTTTCGATAATTCTTCTATTCTTGGGTTTCAGTTTAGTATTGCTAAAACGAAGAAAGAAATGATTTTTTTCCTTCTTTCCTTTTTTTCTTCTTTAATTATTCTAACAATCCATTTTTTTATTCTGAAATCTTCCCCTATTACTCTTTTAGGTATCCAGATAGGTTCAACAGTTAAACTATCAATGATAGCATAATAGGATTTCAAACTCTCAGCTATAATTATTTCTACTCTAAAATCTGAATATTTATCCTCCGATCCGGGAAGTTGCTATATTTTAGTAAGCTAATGCAAAATAACTTTATTTTAATGTACTACAGGGAACTATCACATTATAAGAACATTGATGTAATGTCTAAAGGAGAAAAACTAAAAGAATACTCTCCAATGTTCTATGATACATTAAAAAATCTGAAAGATGAATTGCACAAAGAAGAAATTAAGAATAAACTTCTGAAAACAATCAAGAATAAACTTCTGAAAACTAAGACAAATTAAGATTTTCAGACCGGGATTCGAACCCGTGTCTAATTTTGGGAATTTTCTTCTGATTTTCTTTTTTATCAGAATGTTTATAATTAATAATGATATAAAGCATGTCCCAAAACTAGTCTGAGTGGACTAGAGCTTCTCTGAGGGAGAAAAGGAGTTTTAGCGGAGAGAAGAGGAAAAAACGCAAAGACCGAAGAGTCTAAGAAGTGAGGGTCAAATCTTGAAATATGCAAACACTTCAAAAACTCGACCCTCACGTAGTTAAACAGTTTTTTGAGTTAAATAAAGATTTGGTTAGAAGAAGATTTTCAGAGAAAAGAACAGAAGACCGAAGGAAGGGAGGAGCACCAAGATTAGGTGAAAGGTGGATAATAGTCTTACTTTGTGTGATCGGAAGGATGGAAGGAGTACTATGGAGAACACTGCCTCTAAAACTGTTTAACTACGTGAGAGATCGGAAGAGCACACGTCTGAACTCCAGTCACGTGGCCTTATCTCG
>BPTO01000298.1 GCA_023705985.1 Candidatus Heimdallarchaeota archaeon
GCCTATAACTTGTATAATCAACTTCAAGATAAAGTGACACTTACATTCGATTTGTACACGACAAATTATCTAAAAGATTTGAGGATTAGATTCTATGCCGTTACTTTGGGTGAAGGGACTATTTTCATATATAACTCTACAGCTATTACAATCAAAGAAGTAGAGAACTTTGATGGGCAATTTGCAGAGAGGTTACTAATTGAAGAAGATCAAATTAGCTTACTCAACCAAGGAAATTTGATCAAAAAATACTACGATGTGATATACCACACTGACTCTATAAAAGGATTCAAGTCTAATTTCACATTGTTCTTAGAAAAACAATCAGAGTTAGAATACGACAGTTTCAGTGTAACCCTCAGAATAAATGGTTATACACTTTACACAGAATTAATCAAAGAGGATGGTCTTATAGTAATAGAAAGGGACATAGAGTTAATTAACAGTTTTAATGAAATAGAGTTTATTATACAAGTTATAGGCTCAGGATATGTCTGCAACCTCCAAGATGTTAAATATACTGTTTTTGTGCTAGATGAACAGGTGGATGATGACAATATAACTGATAGGTTCAATGTTCCATTGTTTAAATCACCAAGAACCATTTTCATAGGTATTGTCGTTCTGTTTGATTGTTGGTTAGTTCTAGGAATCACAATGCGTATTTACAAGGGACACAAGCATAAGAAAAGGGAATTAACTGAAAATGACGATTTCATTTTAGAAATTATGCAGATTGATTCAGAAAATGATTGAGCTTGGATAATTTACACAGTTTAAATATCAAATACTAGATTAGATTAGTGAGAGACATGGCTAGATATTTATTAATAGACAAGCTAAAAGAAAGAAGTGTATTATTTTATGAAGGGATAAAAAAACATGTTAGAGCTAAAGGAGAGTTACCTTGGTCTCTTCAAATCTTTATTGCTACATTTTCTTGGCTAGTACTATTTCTTATCCTCTTTTTTATCTGGAACCCTGATACTAGATGGATCATAATAATTATTGCTATGGTATTCTCTTTTCTTTCTGTAGAATTACTCAACAGAGCCATCAAGAAGTCTTTAACAAAAGATTCTGATAAAATAGAGGATTTTGAGGATGTTGAGGAAGACATTGAAAAATCTATCAATAGAAACTCGATAATCTTGAATGAACATGTTAACAGGGGAGGAGTTGTTTTAGTTAAAAAGGAGAAAAATAATGCTTCATTAACTCCCATAGTTGCTCTTAAGGTTAGTTCAATTTCAACTGATACTTCGTCCTATTTAGGTAATCTCTCATCTATAACAAAGCAAAAACTTAGCCTTAAATTTCACTTGAGTATAGTAGATTCAAGTCAATATGAACTATTCTTACTTAAAGGACCGATAATAAAATGTAGGATAAAGAAAGTTTTTGGAACAATAAAGAAGTTTAATGAATTATTCTACAATGAAGTATTTGATTTAATTTTGGATTTAAAGAGAGAAACAAAGATTGATTTCGATGTTTTAGAAAGTGAAATGTTGAAAGAAACCTTTCCCACGTTTGGCCTAATTATCGATCTAAACGATGACAATCAATTATTACGTGAGAATATAATAATTCCTAAAAGTACCAAAGATGATACAACAGAAATTTCCAATCATGATGATGTATTAGAAAAGAATGAGAAGGTTATTTCCAAGGGAGAGGAGGAAATCGTTAGAGAATTAGAAGAAGTTAAGCAAGAAGATAGGGAATTAGAGGATAAGAAGAAAAAAATTAAAGAAATGTTACTACAAGAGTTAAATTTCTCATTTGATAGCTTCTTGAATACTTCAAAAGCTTACTATAAGAAGTCTATTGAGAATCAATTAGAACAAAAATATCCAATACCAACAGAGAAATTCCTTAAAACGGTCTCATTATTCTGTCATAAAGAGCAAATACCATTCTTTTACCCATCATATTCATATTTGAACAAAATAGATCAATTTCACAAGATAGAGTTACCTTCTTCAAGTGAAGTTGAGATTTACATTTCTAAACTCGCTAATGAATATACAAGCATTCTAATTCCACCTGAAGTTAAAGAACAGTTGAGCAGCTTTCTTGTCCAAAAATCTAAAAATGGTAACACTAATTCAAGTTCCAATAATGACGATGATAGCACAGAAAAACTATCTTCTATCCCTAAAGCTCCATCAAATACAAAAATGGATTTTCTTGCTGAGGGAGGTTCTTAAATGTTTGAAGTGCTATTCTTTTTAGAAATTATTGAGTTTTATATCAAATTTTGGTTTGTTTCTCTAGCTTTACGATGGTTAATCTCGTTTTTACCTGGAAAGATAATGGATATGATAAGATTTCTAGGTAACCTTGTTAGGTTTCCAATTAAGAGGTTCTTTTACTTTCTATACGGTGTCAAAGTTCTAGAAACAGATTTCGAAAAATCAATTTTTGAGACAGAAGATGTAAATGATTTTGACTGCCGAATCACAGCCAATATTACTGGACCTTTGCTTCTATTGTCCTACATAGGTGCTTTTCTACTATATTTCGCTCAACAATTTATGGAGAAAGATCTTCTATGGATAGCAATAATTTTTTACATACTTGGTTTCTCTATTATTCTGATGAGCGCTCCTGATATTAAAGAAACAGAGCAACTACTCCATGTCTCAGTCATATCCATTTTCAAATGGCTAGGAAAAATTGTTCTGTTTTCTTTACCGCTCTACCTCCTCATTCATTATTATGTTGACAATGAAGTTATTGCTCAAGTAGCTTTTATTGTTACAATGTTAGTGCCAGTTTACCACCATAGAAGTGAAACAGAAGGAGTTCAGGTTATCAAAAAGAAGAAGAAAGATATTAATATCTTAGAGGTTGATCCCTTTGGGAAGTGATTCTGAGTTAAACGATGTTGTAGACCAACTAATAGAAAACGTAGAATCAGCTATCTCTAAACTCAGTAACTCCTTGGATATTAAGAATGAAGGTGCTAGAAAACTAAATGAAATTC
>BPTO01000299.1 GCA_023705985.1 Candidatus Heimdallarchaeota archaeon
TTGAATCATTCGTTTCTGATATGAGTCTTTCACTTAACAAATCTCAAGAAGAAATCATTGATATTATTAACAATGCTCCATATACTTCAGAAGAAGCTCTTGAAAAGGGTCTAGTTGCAGAACTGACACATGAAGAAAAATTGATTGATATAATTACGAATAAGTTTTCAAAATATCGTAAATTTAAACTTGTTACTTGGAAAGAATCACTTAAAATGCTTACTATTCCTCGACCCCCCTCATCACGAAAACAAATAGCAATAATTAGTGTAGAAGGTTCAATAGTTGACGGTAAAAGTAAGAAACCACCTCTAAAGTTACCTATCCCTATTTTTGGTGACGTTCAAGCTGGAGATCAAACTGTTGTCGAGCAAATGAGGAAAGTTACCAAAGATAAAAAAGTCAAAGCTGTCGTCTTACACGTTAATTCAGGAGGAGGATCAGCTTCTTCATCTGAAGCTATGCGTTCTGCTTCTATTGAACTAGTAAAAAACAAACCTGTTGTTGTTTACTTCAGCGATGTAGCTGCCTCTGGAGGATATCTCATTGCAACAGGAGCTAATTGGGTTGTTGCTCAACCTATGACTTTAACAGGTTCTATAGGTGTTCTAGCAGGAAAATTTGTCACACAAGAAGCATTAAAAAAACAAGGAATCAATAGAGTCTTCCTTCGAAAAGGAGAAAGAGCTGGAATATTCAGTTCTGAAAAATCTTTTACAGAAGAAGAGCGAAAAATAGTTTTTGGTCAAATTACTAGCTTCTACGATTTGTTTCTAGACCATGTTGCTGAATTTAGAAAGATGGAAAGAAAGGATTTTGAACAACATTGCGGAGGAAGAGTTTGGACAGGAAAAGATGCTAAAGAGATTGGATTAATTGACGAACTAGGAAGCATTAAGAAAGCAGTAGAAAAAGCAGCTGAATTGGCAAATCTAAAGCCAGAAAAATGTCGTATAGTAGACATTTACCAAGCTAAACCTGAAGTACCTGTTTGGTATAAAGACGGAAAAATCGATCTAACTTTCGAAGAGTGGCTTAAACCATTTAAGAATACTCATATATGGATGATTTTACCTGAGGAAATAAAAATAGAATAAGTTTCTTTTTTCTTTTTCTTAAATTCAAAAAAGAGATTTTATACATCAATCGATAGTGCAGTAACTAGAGAGATGTCATCTCCTCAGTGATTTTTCAATGACCCATTGAATAGCCCAAATAGATAGAGGTCTCATATATGCTAATGATCTATTTCCACCTCTTGAATCCCATGCTTCTGGAGTTTGAAACCAGTAACCAAGTTTTTTCCATCCAGTTTCATATATGCCTTTAGCTGTTTTGAAAGCTTCTTCTTCGAGGTTTAATTGTAACATTGCAGCTGCTAGAGCATATGTTGTTCCAGTCCAAACTTCTGAAGATTGTAAGCACGATTTATCGACAGCTCCATTGGGTCTCATACCATTTACAGCTCCCATTTTACCCTCTTTGAAACGCATCACATTATAATCAAAGACAGTTTTTAGAGCTATACGGGCATTTTCTTTAGGGACGATTGAAGGTAGACCGCATGCTTGAATATACCATTGACCTGCTAATTGATCAGCCATTATGCTATTGTGTTGTCGGCTTTTACTACTGTCATAATTGTAATAAGAACCATTCCACAGTTTTTTTTCATAAGCTTGTTTTCCTTTGATCAATATCTTTCGGTAATAATCAGCTTTTTTCTTATCTTTTAATATATCAGCTATAGCAGCTGCTGCAGTTAGACATGCTAACCATAGTCCTCCTGTATATGCACTTGGACCATAAACTGACCACAAATCATAGGTTTGATCAGGAAAACCAGCATTCTCTATCAACCCATCTCTATCAGAATCACTTCCTTGAATGAATTCTATTGCAAGTTTTACAGCTTCCCATGTTTCTTCTAGAAATTTCTTATTCCCTGTTGCTGTGTAATCTCTATAGATATGTAGAACAAATTTTGGATTCAAGTCTTTCCATTTATTGTGATCCCACAAAGCATAAGAATTGACTAGATACCATGGATCTTCAAAAGGAGCACCTAAATCATGAGGGACAACTCCTTTGATATTCCGCTTTACCATTGAACCACAACCATAAATCAAATGAGTCTCAGGTTTTTCCGTTAAAACAGCTTCTACAAAGTCTCTCTGTAGGCTAAGCTCAAGCTCTGGCCAAAGCATAGCTAAAGCAAAGGAAGCGTAAAAGTGTACATCATAAGTATTGTACATAGTATACTGATGACCTTCCAAATAAGCAAAATGACCGATGTATTTTTCTGGAAAAGGTTCTTCTCCTTCCTCTCCATCAGTCCATATAGTTCCTCCATCTGCTACATAATATAATTCGTTAAATAGCGCAACTTTGTACCATGTAGGAAGAGTTTCATCCTCTAAAATTGGTTTCTGACACTTTTCTATCTGTTTCTCCCATTCAGGATATTCTAGAAGAGCATCAGCTGCTATACGATGAGCATTATTACCTGTTCGACCATAAAAACGTGTATAACGACGATAATGAGCTCTTCCACCACCGAACCTTGCTAAAGGCATATCCCAAGCTAAAGAAAAGGATATTTCTTTCAATTCTTTTGCTGGAACTGTTACTTTTGATGAAATAGCAGCACCTATACCTTCATTCTTTTTTGAAACATAAAAACTAACAGAAGAGTTTACTTCCCCATTTTTCTCAAAAATTTCCCACACTTCTCTACCATCACTGTTTGTGAAAAACAAAGGATTACATGTAACAGCTGTTTCATCATTGTCTCTTGTAGCTATAGCAAATTGTAAAGAATCCTCAAAAAATTCTTGATCTTTTAGTTTCTGCCCTTCTTTTAGGGGTTTCTTCTGACGATGAACGTGATTCAAACGAACTCCTATGAATTTTTCTTTTTTTGATTCATATTCGAAATATTCATTTTTATGTCCTCCTGCTAAGTCATTATCCGTACCTGTAC
>BPTO01000300.1 GCA_023705985.1 Candidatus Heimdallarchaeota archaeon
ATCATTCTCTTCTAACCACTTGCTTATTTCATCACTAAAGGTTCCCCTAAAGAACCATCTAATTTCTAAAGTCATTTTATGCACCTCTTCTTTATTTTTATTTTTCTTGCCTATTGTTATTTTGTGTATATAAACAAGCGATATTGTTATCACAAATGAACCGATTCCTGAAATAATAGACAACCTTAACCCGTTAAAATTCGTAATTTCAACGTCTGAAAACCATTGAATTATGAAGATAATGATTATACATAGAAAGATAAAATAAAGAAATCTCCTAGCATTTTTTATTGTACTCTTCTCCTTCTTCCCTGTTGCTGTTTGTTTATGAAAGTTAATACTATATTTTGTTATCACATATATCTGTTGTATTGAAAAGAACATGATAGAACCTGTTAAGAATGTGAAAATTATAACCCAAGTTTCGAATGTATACATGGAGATTGCTAATGCTAATCCAAGTATGATGCTGTTTAATACAATTGTAATATCTGCAATACCCCCTGTCAATATTCTCCGATGTCTTAATGTTTTATGTGTCAATGTATATGCCTTAAATTTCTCATTTTTAGAAAATAATTTTTCAAAAGTTTTCCTAATTTTGTCCATAGCCGCTTTATATTCATCACTATTATTATTACGTTTAACAATACGTTGTAGATTTAATAAGCCAAAAGAAAATAAAGTTATAAAGGCAAATATTATGAAATATTTTATTGATTGAGAATATACATTATTTGTTGTATATTTAGTAATAAGAGTGATAATTCCTGCAAGTATTGCAGTCTCTAATGTTAGAAAGAAATTAAGTCTTTTATCTCCTATTTCCTCACTTTTGTGAAAGCAATTACTATAGTATTTATATTCTTCAAGCAAAAAATCATAAAATTCTCTGTCATTACTCATAATAGCTATCCATCTGAAATTACATAGTACTCTCAATCAGAATAATAAAAGTTTCGAATAATGGTTTCTAGGAGTGTATCAAAAACTTCAATTTTTCAAATGAATAACTGGTTTCTTTTATCTCTAGAGTAATTCAAAAGAACATAGTAATAATAACTTTTAATGCTCTAACTCATATTAATTTTAAAACTCTCACCAAATCAGTAAACTATCTAGCTTTCACAAGATAATATTTAAGATTTTTCAGTTTGATAGATAGAACCCAAGATTATAATGAGATTAAAGAGTTGATTAAGAAAGAAGAGCAATATATTCCAGATACTGACTGATTTTCTTTCTTATATCCTTTTTACAATAAATCTTTGTCGAACATCAAACTAGCGTGCATGAATATGCGAACAGGTAATTGATATGTTTTATTAGCAATTGAAGATGAAGTTACTTGTTCTCTTGCTGGTTGTGAAGCAAAAATATCTACTGGAAAATCTGTTATATATTGATTTTCATCAACATCGATCATATCCCAACATAAATCCGTTCCTTCGCATCTAACATCAGCTCCAAAAACAGGGAGATCTTGTTGTTCTTGTAGTACAAAATAATAATGAGGAGTTTTTAGTTGCTTTTTTGTTATTGGGAATCCCATGCAAAGAATATCAGTACCAAGTTGAGCTCTGAATATAGGATTAATAACAGTTTCAAAATCTAAACTATCAACTGTAGTTTTTGTTAATTTTTCATCTACTTTTAATGCATATACAATCATATCAGGATATCTTCTTACTACATCTCCTTTAACAATCAGAACTATATTTGATTGAGTTCTGGAATTATCAAGTTGTCCAATACTATTTCTAATTTTGTTCTTTCCAAGTTCCCCACTCCATGTATGTATTTTATCTATATCTGTAGGTTTTACAGGTTGTCCATCTTCATCTAATATTAATTGCCCGCCCTCATCTACTTCTAAGACAGTGCTCTCCCAGAAATAAGAAAATATTGTTCCTCTTTGATCTGTAGGATATTCTCTCCATACCAACTCTCTTCCCATCTCATGATTATAACCAATCATATCTGTTTCGATAAACTTCCTGTTTTCTTCAAGTAAGAAAGTTACATTATTTTGTATACTTCCTATACCTGGAATAATATAATCAAGCGAGAGTTTAGACAATGGTTTATACATCGGTTCATCAATTTTTGGAGCGACCATTATTGATTCAAAATTTTCTGGTATTTCTCTTTCATTATTAAAAATTATTATTCTACCCAGTTTTTTCTTCGCTGTTTCTTTCAGATTTTCTGGTTCAAATTTCTCATAAAAACTTGGATCTAATGGTGAAACAGGGATAATTTCTGGTTTGCGTTCCTTTATTTCATGAAGAGAAAATGATTCCTCAAAAAATGATTGATTGATATCAAGATTTTCTTCTATTACAGTTTTGAATGTTGCTGGATCCACTTTGGGTTTCATTTCTCTCTCTTTTAGGTATTTTATTTTTTTTAGCATATTTACCGTAGACAAAATAGATGTTTCTGAAGGATAATCAGCTGCAATACCTTTTAGATATCCAAAACACCTATTTACTAGGATTTTCGCTCTTTCGATTGGTTTCCATAGCTGATCTTTATTGTACATGTGATTTAATCCAATATGTTTGTATCCTATCTTCCTAAAGGAAGGTGTAAAAACGCCTTTGGAAATACCAGTTCTTTCTAATGCTTTTTTACTACTAATTTCTTCATTATTAGATCGAACTGAAAAGAGGGATTGAAAAGGTGTTGATAGAAAAGTAAAATGCTCTTTTGATGTCTTCGCTCTAGAACCTTTCGTGTTTATATGTTTTTTGAAAAGCTGTTCATTCAATCTGAAACTAGCTTGAGCTAATCTTAATCTCTCATTAGCCAAGCGTACATCACCAACCTGTCTCCAACATTCTTCTGCATATTTATCTTGATGAATTTGTACAACCTTAGTTCCTAATCCGCTTACGACTCGGTTTTTTAGATAGAGATTTACCTTGTGTATCCATGGACTTCTATCTTCAGACCA
>BPTO01000301.1 GCA_023705985.1 Candidatus Heimdallarchaeota archaeon
TCTCTACACGACGCTCTTCCGATCTCAAGCTCTGCTAAAGGAAGAATATAATCAATACACCATAGATTCCTTTGATAGATCTGCTTGGAACTGGACTACGACAGAAGTAGTTTCAACATTAAGTACAGGTGAATCTGATAGGCCTTCTCTTGCTACTGATTCTGCTGGTACTGTTCATGTAGCGTGGGCTGATTATACTAATTATTTGGGAAGTGGAACAGATCTGGATATTTTCTATAAACGATTAGAAATGATAGGTTCTTTAGCTGCTCCTGAATTAGCTTATATTGTTCCTAATCCTGATGAAGATGGATTAATCTCGTTAGATTGGAATGACGTTAGTAGAGCAGTGAAGTATTATATTTACCGTTCACCATCGTATATATGGACAGTTGAAGGAATCTCTCCGATAGATGAATCAACGTCTAGTTGGTATATTGATACAGTTGTAAGTGATGGATATTACTATTATACCATTGTTGCAGAAAATTCTACTAGTAACAGTACTCATTCCAATTGTGAATATGTTGAAGTACAATTACCAGATTTTTCGTCTCCTGAATTAGCGTTCATTGCCCCCAATCCCAGTAAAACTGGAGTTATCAACTTAGATTGGAATGATATTACTGGTGCAACAGAATATTATGTCTATCGCTCTAGTGATTATATCTGGTCAATTCAAGGACTAACTCCACTAACCACTGTCTTTTCTAGTGATTATGTAGACACTCTCCTGTTTGAAGGTTCCTACTATTATGCTATTGCTGCAAATGATGGTTCAAGTAACAGTTCTCATTCCAATTGTCAATTTGTAGAAGTGAAGTTTCTTGACCTTCCTGCTCCAACATTCATCCCAATCCTCCCTAATCCAACAGAAGTTAACTCTGTTGTTTTAGATTGGACAGATGTTGATGGAGCGTTGGAGTACTATATCTATCGATCAAATTCATTTATCGAAACATTAGATGGGCTTACTCCATATATGACTATTGTAAGCGATAGTTTCGCTGGTGATACATTGCCAAGTGCAGGGATTTATTTCTATGTAGCTGTTGCTATTGATGGTACAAGTAACAGTTCTCATTCCAATTGTCAATATATAGAAGTGAAGTTTCCTGACCTTGAAGCTCCAGAATTGTCCCCCATTCTACCTAATCCTACAGATATAACCAGTGTCTCTTTAGTATGGGATAGTATTGATGGAGCAATAGAATATTATATCTACCGTTCGACTTCGTATATATGGTCAGTTGAAGTTTTAACACCCATAGCTGCAGTTGTCATAACTTCATACGTCGACACCCTTCCATCAGAAGGAATATACCTCTATGTTATTGTAGCCAATGATGGGTTAAGAAATAGTACTCATTCGAATTGTGAATACGTTGAATATAAGCTACCTACGCTCAATGAGTTTTTCATCACCTTTGGAATATTAGGTGGAGCAGCAGTCATTTTGATAACTACTATTAACCTCCGTAAAAGAAAGAATGAGAGAATTAGCTAGCTAAAATTCTCCCATTTCCCTTTTTTATCTCTAACATTCCTATTGTTTGACAAAAATAAATAGATAAAAGGAGAAAAGGAACATTGTTTAGATACAGGATGTAAAATCTTAGAGGGATGATAAAGATCACTAGTTACAACATCCAAGTTGATTTAGTATTCACTTCTAAGTGAAAAAGAATTGAGAATTAAAAATAAACTCCATTTTAGATACTCACTTACTAAATCTGGATTAAGAAAAGTTTCTTAGAAACTTCTTCCTCTCTTGAAACTGTTTTAGTTAAACTAGTTTTCTTAATATCTTTAACCATGTCTTCGAGCTTAACAACTGACATTCTTTGAGAGATTGATGAAGATGTTTGTTCTAAATTCTTTAGGTCTATAGATTGTTCAGTTAAGTCTTTCTGCTGCTTTAGTAAGTCTAGTACTAATCTCTCTAACCCATTCACTTGTGCTGTATTTTGTGCTTTGAGTAGAAGAGTTCTAGCCTTTTCTACATCAAATTCAAGAAGTGCCAATTGTGCCTTTAATCTCAGAGTTTCAACTAGTAAAACATGAGATTTGTTCTTTTCAGATAATTCTTGAAGTTTATTTACATGTTTGTATATTTTCTCTAATACTTCATGATTATCAGTTTCTTTCATCTCAAGTATAAGAATATCACATAGATATAACAAAACTTGGATTAATATGGGATAAAGAATGTCTTCTTCAACTAATTGCTCAAATAGCAACTCTGCTTTAATTCTATCCCGTAAATTTGAACTTGTTTTAAGAATTAAAGCTTCTGAATATTTATGATACTGACTGACATGTTTATTTTTTATTTCTTTATTAATCAAGTCTAAAGATTCGAAGTGTTTTTCAGCTTCTTCTATGTTGTTTAATTCTACATTAAACTGAATTTTATATGAAAGACTTGCTGCTACAAGAACTTTGTTACCTATTTTTTGTCTTATCTCTAAGCTCTCTTGAAGGAAGGATAAAGCCTGTTCTTTCATTCCTTTTTGCCAATAAATCAATCCTTGCTCTGAGAGTACAGATGAAATACCAAGTAGATTCTGCAGACCTTTATATATTGTCATCAATTGATTTAAGTATTCCAGTGCTCTATCTAATTCTCCTTTTTGTATATAAACAGCAGCAAAACCAGAAAGAATATTATGCCAATTTTGAGGTTGGTTTTCTTTTAAAACAGGATAAGCCTTGTTATAATATTCTAGTGCTTGATTAGAATCTCCCTTTAGGAAGTAGGCATAACCACAATTCTCCTGAGTAAGTGCAATTTCATTCTCTCTATTTATGTTCTGGTAAATTTCAAGACTACGATTATAATAGTTTAATGCTTCATCATATTCTCCAATTACTAAAAAATAGAGACCTATGTTGTTGTAAGTATCAGCTATCATACCCCTATTTTCTAATTCTTCTGCAATAACCAATCTCTCTTTAC
>BPTO01000302.1 GCA_023705985.1 Candidatus Heimdallarchaeota archaeon
CTCTTCAAGACATATATGGTTTCTACAATAAGCTGTGATGAAAAACAAGCTGTTTTTGAACAAGATACAAACGTGATTCACATAAATAAAATTTTAAATGTTTTAAGATCCTTAGGTTTGTCCGCATTTCTACATTCTGTTGAATAAGAATATATCAACACTTCTAACGGTTATTCTTTTATTTAGTTACTACTTTAAGATTTTAACCACGCAATTATTATCTTCTTAATTCTATATTAAACTGATAATTATGAATGAAGTAATTCTAAAAGTTGAAGGAATGACATGTATGCATTGTGAAATGTCTGTGAAAAAAGCTCTAAAAGCTGTTAAAGGCGTAAAAGACGTTAAAGTTAGCTACAAATCTGGATTAGCTGAAATAGTTGTTAAAGAAGGTAAAACTTCACCCATTGAACTAATTGAAGCTGTTGAAGCTGAAGGATATAAAGCAACTTCAGCTTAGACCATTTTTTTTCTGAAACACTTTAATTTTTATATCGTGTATTTGTTATATTGTAAAAACCATATATGTCTTGAAGAGAATGAATGAAAAAACAATTAATATTGAGGGAATGACATGTGCTTCATGTGTTGCTCGTATTGAGAAGGCTTTATCATCTCTGGAAGGTATGGAAACTGCTAGAGTCAATCTTATTAGTGAAAATGCTAAGTTGATTTACGATCCTTCTTTAGTAAGTGACAAAAAAATCAAAAAAGTTGTTGAATCTGCAGGTTATAAAACTTCTATGGAAGCAGATAATCTTGCTTTCATGAGAAATAAAAGATTAATTGATATGAGAAAAAGGTTTTTCTGGAGCTTAGCTTTATCTTTACCTGTTTTTGTTTTTGCAATGGGTCATATGTTACCTTTTAGAAACTGGTTTCCTGGCTTTGCAAATTGGCAGCAAACTTTCTATATCTTTGAAGGAATGAAATTTTCCAATTTTCTGCAACTAATTCTTTCAACACCTGTTCAGTTTATCATAGCTTACCCATTCTATAAAGCTGCTTGGAGAAGTATTCGAAGAAAAAGCGCTTCTATGGAAGTCTTAGTAGTTCTAGGGACTACAGCTGCATATGCTTATAGTTTATTCTCATTATTATATCCCTATATCAATCCCTCTTACAGCGGAGATGTATTTTTCGAGACATCATCAATACTCCTAACTTTCATCTATTTAGGAAAATATCTAGAGGAAATATCAAAAGGGAAAACATCTAAAGCTATAAAAAAACTTATACAATTAAGGCCAAAAACAGCAGAAGTGATACGAGACGGAAAAGAAGTAATAATACTTATTGATGATGTTGTAGAAAACGATATTTGCGTTATATATCCAGGGCAAAACATCCCAGTTGATGGGATTGTAATGGAAGGAGAGAGTTATGTTAATGAATCTATGATTACAGGTGAAAGCATATCTGTTTTTAAAGAAAAAGGAAGTGAGCTGATCGGTGGTACTATTAATGAAAATGGAAATATTAAAATGGAAGCTAAAAGAGTGGGGAAAAATACTACTTTAAACCAAATAATTAAAATGGTTGAAGACGCACAAACTTCAAAAATACCTATACAAAAACTCGCAGATAGAATTTCAGCTTATTTTGTTCCAGCCGTTGTATTGTTATCCCTAATTACTTTTAGTGTTTGGTTTAGTCTTTTCAAGTTCGGAGTGATAAGCACAACGTTGCTTCCTGATGGGCACACTGTTTTCTTATTTGCATTTCTTACAGCAATTACAGTTTTAGTTATATCTTGCCCTTGTGCTCTTGGTTTAGCTACACCAACAGCTGTTATGGTGGGTACAGGAGTAGGTGCTGAGAATGGGATTCTAATCCGTTCTGGAGACGCTCTAGAAATAACTCGAAAAGTCGATGTTGTATTATTTGATAAAACTGGCACTATCACAAAAGGTTCTCCTGAAGTAACAGATATTGTGCCAATTGCAGATGATGTGAGTGTAAAAGAGATTTTACGACTAGCAGCTTCGATTGAAAAAAACTCTGAACACTCAATTTCTAAAGCCATAATTCTCAAGTCTGAAGAAAGTGATATCAAGTTAAAATCTGTTAAGAATTTTCAAACCTTTCCTGGTATGGGAATTGAAGGTAATCTTGATGGCAATAAAATTATCGTAGGAAATATGAAAATAGTTTCTAAATTTGGAATCAAAATCTCTGAAAATGTCAAAGTTCAATTAACAGAATTAGAGATAAAAGGTCAAACAGTTGTTTTTGTGATTAAAGAACAAGATATTGTAGGTTTGATAGCTCTCTTTGACACTATTAAACCTCATGCTAAGGAAATATTGACACTCCTAAAACGTCAAGGGATTAAATCTGTAATGGTTAGTGGTGATAACAAAAATGCTGTCAAAAATGTATCAAACGAGGTTGGGATAGATCAGTATTATGCTGAGGTTTTACCAGAAGAGAAATTGGATATTGTTAAGGAATTCCAAGAAAAAGGGTTAAGTGTTCTCTTCGTTGGTGATGGAATTAATGATTCTCCTGCTTTAGCGCAAGCTGACGTTGGAATTGCAATCGGTACAGGAACTGATGTAGCAATAGAAGCTGGTGATATAGTTCTAATTAAAGATGATCTCCGAGATGTTGTTACAGCAATAGATTTGAGCAAAAAAACCATAAGAAAAGTTAAAACAGGATTATTCTGGGCGTTGATATATAATTCTCTGAGCATTCCAATTGCTGCAGGAATACTATTCTTACCTTTTGGATTTTTATTACCTGCTGAGATTGCAGGATTAGCTATGGCTTTGTCTTCTGTATCGGTAATAACCAATGCTTTAATATTAAAAAGATACAAAAGTCCATTCAAAAAACAAAGGATTCAAAATAAATAAATAACACAAATATGTTATTGTTACCGTGCATCCAATAGACAAAAGAGATTTGATAATTCTTGATGAACTTTTGAAAGACAGTAGAACAA
>BPTO01000303.1 GCA_023705985.1 Candidatus Heimdallarchaeota archaeon
AGATTTTAGCAGAAATATATGAAAATAAATAGAATCTAAAATACTTGATTTTCCTGATCCATTTTCACCTATGAAAACTCCAATCCCAGGTTCTAGCAAAATTGAAGTTTGTCTATGAGAAATGAAATTTGTGAGTTTGAGTTCATCAATTATCATTTTTCCACCTCTTTTGGAAGAAATCTTCTGCAATCTCTGTAGCACCTTCCAAATTTCTTTCTTTTAATTGAGTGAAAAGACTGCTAGTAAAATCAACTAGTTCCGTTTTATTTTCATATATTTCTGCTAAAATCTCGTTGAGATTTGCAGTTTTCATTTCTTCTATTTCTGACTTTATTTCTTTATGGGTTATTTCTAATTTATAGAAGAGTGTGAGATCTTCCAAAGCTTGTTTAACCTGATTAGCATAATATGTATTATCAAATTTCATCTCACCTTGAATTGTCATTCTTACTATGGGTAACTTCAATTTATTCTGTGTATAATGAGCTAACATTTCCTTATATTTCTCTAGTTCCATCTCGATTTTTTCAGTTTGGAGTGTAAATTCTTCGAAACGCCGAGTTGTTTCCAGATTAATCCATTCAATGTTTATATCTTCATTATCTAGATTAACTAGATTAAAACCCTTTGACTTATTTTTGTAATCGTCTACTTCATCTGATCTCCAAATATCTGTTGAACCTGGATAGCATAGAAAGCCCCCTCCATATCTCTCCTTTATCCTTCTGTGAACATGACCCATTGCATAATAGTTGAAATTTCGAGGAAGTTCTGTTAAACGTAGCTCAAAAGCTCCCTCATATGGTAAATGTGTATCTAAACCTTGATGTAAAACTAGTATTTTATTCTTGTAATTATTTGCTTTTTTAGATAATTTTTCAAGCTTAACTTTTAATTGATTGGAATAATATCTCGGTAAGAAAGATAATCCTCCTATAAATAAATCATGATTCTTTAAAATCACATATTTCTCTTTTCCTCCAAGTATTTTTAGTCCTTGATCTAAAAATAATCGTTGAGGGAGAACTGCCCCCTTTCTCAATGTTAAATAATGATTTCCTGCTACACAATATATCGGAATATTGTTATTTTTTAGTTTTATGAAGCCTTTTTGAGCTTCTAATAAAGCCTCAACCTTAGGTCTTTTATGCTCAAATAGATCTCCTGAGTGAATTACGAATTCCACTTTTTCTTTAATGATTTTGTCGATTGTTTCATGAAAAGTCTCATAGAAATCTCCTTCTCTCTCCTCTATATTGTACTGTCGGTAGCCTAAATGTGTATCTGAAAAATGAGCAAAACGCACCATTACCAATTACCACTTTCATAAATCTCATTAATTTCTTGAGTTTTCTCTTTGTTTTCTTTCTTACTCTTTTCGTGTTTATCTTTCCATTCTTTAACTATGTTTATGTCTTGACCTATGAGAGTACCAGCAAACTTCTTTATTTTTACTAGAGCTGGAACTTTGGTCATCATTCCTAGAAGAATTGCTTCACCTGTATTCAATGAAGAAAGCTGCGTCATGAGGTCTTCACTTAATGTTTCACTTGCATTCTGAACATATCTTTGATCCCCCGGCTCTACTAATTTCAAAATAATCATGTTGTTGGCTTGGGAAAGTGCATTAGAATCAATTATCTTTGGTCGCTGACTAACTAAACATAAACCTAAACCGAATTTTCTGCCTTCTCGAGCTATTCTTGATATCCAGTATTTCGAAAGAGGGTTTCTATCTGCTGGAGCTAATATGTGAGCTTCTTCAAGTACAAGAAAAACAGGATGTGGAAATCCTTTTCCTTCTCTCTTATATTGTTTTCTTCCCTGTAAAAGAGTTCTTAATACATGACTAACTACTACATCGACCAAATCTTCATCAACCATGCCCAAATCAATGATATTAGCTTTACCTAGTTGAATTTGTTCAAGAATGATTTGCGCATGTTCATGTAGTATGATTTCATACCTAATTTGCATATCATTGATCTTATTCATAACACCAATGATTGATTTCTTATCAGAAGAGTTATCATCATTGTTAGAATATTGTTCAAGTTTATGGTAAAGCTCAACCAAGAAATCTTTCTTCAAACCACTTTCTTTCATCTTATCTCTGATTTCCTTGAATGCTATTCTCAGATATCTTTGTTGAATATGAGCATTTGAAGGGATATTTAACAGAATTAATAGTTCACTAAATGTTAGATACCTTGGATTTAGATTAGAGGGAATAACATTAATTCCTCCATTTGTGAATTTTGAAAGAACATATTCAGAATGCATGTCAAACATCAATACACATCCTGGAAGCTTAAGAAGTTCATCTACAATTACAGCAACAGAATTTGATTTGCCAGCTCCAGTTATAGCTAGAACTGATAAATGTCTAGAAACCATTTTGTTTACATCTATTGCAACTGAAACTTCTGGATTTGATATTAAATGGCCTATGTGAATACACTCCTCTGAATCAGTTTGAAATATCTCTTTGAGAACTTTGGTTCTAGCCCTTTTTATGATGGTTCCAGGAGGAGGAGGAGTTCTAGGAATCTGGAGATTTTCAATATCTCCTAAAATTCTTATTCCACCATGAATATAAAATTCATCTCCTTCAAAGACTTTTATTGTTGATACTACTTCAGGATCATATATTTTTGTGTCTATTGCAGGATTTCCTCTAACCAATCCTGTAATTAAACCTAATACTTCCTTCTTATCATATTCAACAATAACATAATCACCTATTTGTGGCATTTCTTTTGTTACAAATGAAACAAAAGCTGGACTGCTTTCTCCTATACATCTACCTATGATAATTTCTTTTCTTTCTTTACTCATAATATTTCCCTACCAGTTTTTTCAATTATTCCCAATATTCTTGCTATTTGTTCAATATCTCTGTTCCTAATAATAACCTCATGATGTGCCTTTTTAAGTAAATAGGGG
>BPTO01000304.1 GCA_023705985.1 Candidatus Heimdallarchaeota archaeon
ATCTCTTCATCCCATGATTTGATTAATTCTCTTTTCTATATAATAAAGGAAATTAAATTATTTAAATACTTGTTATACCTTTACATCGTCATTATTAGTAGTCTAGATTTTTATTTTAACGTCAAACCTTCAAGAGCATTATAGAGCGCGTTTAGTCCCACTCCTTCAATCTCCCGAAGTTCTGTGATGTTTTTTGAGGTTTTTATATAATCACTTTAGATACTAGTTGAAATAATATCAGAATTAAAACATTTATCCTTGTTAATGATAATGTCATTAAGGTTAGTCAAGAGAACCCTATTACCTTCTTGATATTGGGAAATCTAAGTGATAAAGATTCATATAATAAGCCTACAAAGTTATTTTGTCGGAAGGAAGTTTTGAATTATTTTGAAGTGTTTATAGACCAGATATTTATTAATGCTAAAACAAGATTGTTGACCATGGAATTTACTATTAAACCAATAGGTAGTATCGAGAGTCCTTTTAATAATCATAAGAACACACCGATTCAACCTTGTTATTCTGATAAGTTTGGAACTGTAGAAATATTTGATGATTATGCAGATGGATTACAGGATTTAGAGGGCTTTTCTCACGTCATACTAATATATTATTTTGACCAGTCTGATGATACTCAATTAAGGGTTAAACCATATCTAGACGAAAGTCCAAAAGGGATATTTGCAACTCGTCATCAAAATAGACCAAACAAAATAGGTTTATCTATAGTTCAACTAGTGAAAATCGAAAATAATAAAATTCTAGTAAAGGGTATAGATGTATTAAACAACACTCCATTAATAGATATCAAACCTTTCGTGCCATTTTTTGATTGTCAAGATATGAAAAATCTTTCAGTAGGTTGGCTTAAAGACAAATTAATCCTAAATAAAGATAAAAAAACTGATAAATAAAAATCAACGTTTGTAGTGAGATTTATTAAAACATGGTTTATTTAGTTATTTAATGAGTTCTGTAGACTGTGCTGTTATATTAGCTGGAGGAAAAGGAACTAGACTCCTTCCTCTGACGTCAAACACGCCCAAACCACTTATTCCTGTAGCTTTAACTCCTATGATAGATTTCGCTATTCAACAGGTACTTGACGCAGGAATAAAAAAAATAATTGTTGCTGTGAAATATCTAGGGGACCAAATCAGAGATTATTTAGAAACAAGTGCTAAATACAAAAATATAGAGTTTATTATCCCAGACATTAATCCCATCGGAACAGCTGATGCTGTTCGTTTAGTATCTGATATTATAGATGGAGATTTTGTTGTTACAATGGCTGACATAGTATCAAATTTATCTCTTACGAAAATGATTAATTTCTTCAAAAAAACAAATGCATATGCTACAATAAGTCTAAAAAATATCGATTTTCCAACAAAGAAATTTGGAGTAATTATGCTTGATGAGCATCAAAATATCGATGTATTTCTTGAAAAGCCTTTACCTCAGGATTTACTTTTCACTACTTTAGCATTCGCATATAGACCTGCTACGGAATTTCACCAGAATCTAGTTAATACTGGAATTTACGTCTTTCAGCACAAAGTTCTAGAAATACTAGAAAAATTCAGCGACATTATTGATTTTGGAAAAGATGTTTTCCCTTATTTGCTGCAAGAAAGGTTTAAACTAAATGGATATGTTGCTGACTACTATTGGCTTGATTGTGGAAACATCAAGAGTTATTTATGGGCAAATTACGACATCCTTAGAGGTTTTGTTGAAGGTTTTGCTCCTCCAGGAATCAATAATAATGGTATTTGGATAGGGAAGAACGCTCAAATATCAGACAAGGCTATACTAAAACAACCTGTAATAATTGGGAATAACATTGTAGTTGAAGAAGATGTTTCGATAGGACCGTTTTCTGTTATTGGAAACAATGTGACTATCCGTGAGAAATGTGTTATCGATCAAAGTGTTATCTGGGATAATTCTGAAATTGGAAAGGAATCTCAAATCATTGAATCAGTTGTTTGTAACAATTTGTTACTTGACGATAGAAAAATAGTTAAGAATTTCTCTGCTATAGCAAAAGTGGAAAAAGAGGAGTTAGTGGAATTCAAATGATTATCAGCAATAATAAAAGAACAAACATTTTTGCAATTCTGTTATTTGCTCTTTATTTATCTACATTTTCTCACACAATCGTTAATGCTAACACAAATATTTCTTTTTGGAATATTAACATGGATGAAGATGATGTAAGTAACTATGAAGGACTGAGAATAGTTCTTTTCTTTAAAGTATCTTGTCCAGGTTGCCATAATCAAATTATTACACTTAAGGAAATTGAAGCTGAATCTTCATATATTTTTAATGTAATAATTTTATGTGTCGACTATGAGAGTTCTAATGATACACTGATTGAATTTCAAGAAGAAAATTCTTTGAGTGAATATTGGGTTATAGGTTACTCTACTGATAGTTCAGAACGACTTTTCAACATTGAATTTGTACCAACAACTGTAATTCTTGATGATTCTGGAAGTATAGTTGCTAGTTTTTCAGGATATGTAGAAGCAAGTACTCTCGAACAGAGAATGGATTACGGAATATCTCACATTACAGAATCATATACAAGCGAAACATTTACAGATCAGGGAGATCTACTGAGAGCTTTTTTCATCATTATTGGAGTTGGAGTTTCCCTAATAGTAATTTACTTCTTAGTTAAAAGCTTAAGAAAAGATCAAAAAAAAGCTTCGTTAGTGACTGCAATTATAAAAATGAAGAATGATGAAGAGTGATGAAGAAAAATGAAGAGTGATGAAGAAAATTTAAAATCAGATCAGTTTGGATTCTCTTCCATCGCTTGTAATTTAGCTTCTTGCTCCTTCATCATTCTTCATTTTTATAATTGAGATCGGAAGAGCACACGTCTGAACTCCAGTCACGTGGCCTT
>BPTO01000305.1 GCA_023705985.1 Candidatus Heimdallarchaeota archaeon
GATTTTTTGAAAGAAATATCAGATGATCATAACAATTTGTGATAAAAAAATTTCTTCGATTTTGACCAAAAAATACAGAATGGGATTTTTCATGGTACAAAAAATCCATAAAACTTTGGGTCCCTATCAAATTTTAGGAGGGGGAAAACTAAGTAAGATGTAGCAATATATACCAATGTTTAAATATTTAACACTCATAATAAGATATTAATAAAAATAAAAATATAAAACAAAAAGAAGGGGTTTGGAAGGTGAAAGTGAAAGATAAAGTCATGATTTTTTTTTTAGTGGTTTTGATATGCTTGGTACTATTTTCTGTACCATCGATTCCAACTGGTAAAGAGCAAAAAAGCTCTATTTCTCCACAGGCATCTCAGTTAACTGAACTACCATATGTCATTAGAATAGATAATAATTGGACGGAGACTGTCACAGCATATGATTGGTGTACGGGATCTGGGACTGAATCAGATCCATATATTATTCAAGGAATCAGTATAAGTATTGCAGATCAAGCAGCTCAAATCGCTATTGAAAATTCTGTTGAGCATTTCATTATTAGAAATTGTTCTTTTTCTAACGTTGAATTTGATCTTTTTACTGCGATATATGTTCTTCCTTATTATGGCGGAATTTATATAGAGAAAGCAGAGTTTGGTTTAATTGAGAATTGCACTTTTTCCAATATTCATATCGGTGTCTCTATCATAGACGCTGAAAATATTTACATAACAAACTGTCGAATGCTTGGCTCTCATACAGATAACAAGACTGGATTTGGGCTTTCGGTTTTTATCGATAAAGCAGAAAATGTGAGTATTAGTTACAATTATCTCGTAGATTTCTATCATGGAATAATGATAAGAAATTCAGAAAATTGTATTGTAGATCATAACCAGATAGAAAATCTATTATGGGGGGTTCCTGATGCTACAGGTATCTATTTCTTCTATGTGAATAGTTCAGCAATAATAAGTAATGATTTTTACGGGTGTGGTCCAGTAACTCAAGATTCTAATGTAACAACATCTCGGCTATCTATTGCGGGACTTGGGGACAATTCCATACTGGTCGATTCCAATTGTTACAATATAAGAGTTTCTGGAAATAGATTCTATGATATGAATGGGAATCTTATAGATGGATCAGCTATTCCTGCCTTTGATATACCCATTATACTCGGAACTATTGCCTCAATAGCAATAATAGGGATAATGCGGAGAAAGAAAAAAATAAGTTAATCGGGTATAAGTCCTTTTAGGTGATCATGGAATTTAAGTTTTTATTCATAGCTCCTTAGAATAGTTTGAATGAAAATTCGTTTGCCTTCAGGTATTCTATACCCCATTTTTTTCTTTTTATCATCTTTCATTAAATAATTGTACAAGGGACGACTCGTCAGATTAGTAAATGGGATATATCCATATTCTACGAGGAACGCATGTAGTGTAAATAAAAGATGACCGTACTCTTTATCTCTCTGTTTTCTCCCCGCTCCGCTCCCCTTAACCTGTGAATGTTTGCTTTCTATCTTGTTGGTGGTAATGTGTTTTCCCCTAAAGATTTTAAAAATGGGTGTGAGCATCTGGAGCATCCACTTTTTAGCGCCCGTACGCATTGATAACTTATTTGTCCTGAAGTTTACGTATATTTTGGCAGTTCCTTCTTTCTGGAACGAATCGGATTGATAGTTCTCCAATTCTTGCCGCCATTTTACGTTCCTATTCTTAATTTTATCTGTGTTTCGAGGTCTACCTCTCTTTGCTTGAACTTTCCCTTTAATGAACTTGATCTCCCACTCAACTTTCAGCTCGTGCTTATCACGATAAAAAGCCTTCCAGTGCGTATAGATCTTATAATGTAAGAAGTGAGGACCAAGTTTTTTAAATTTGCTTATAATAATTTCTCCGCGTTGATCCTTATTGTGTAATTGAGCGACGTGGATTACTTTACTACCGAATTTTTTAGCAATTGCTTTATAAGAAGGTTCACCATCGGTGATGAGAATTTTAAGCTTTTTTCTACACGCTTCAGGGATTTTATTGAATGCTTTAAGAATGGATTCCTTTAGTTCTCCCTCGTCTACTGGACCAGTAGAAAGTGTTTCAAAATCATTATTGATAAATACAATTTCTGCATTGGAATTGCCCCGAGAACCCATATATGTCTCGTCTCCTAAAATAACACCTCTTGGAAGTGCCTTTATTTTCTGTTCAATTATCTCTGAATTCTGTTGAAATACCTGCAAAACAAACGATTTCTTAAATTTACTTAACTTATCTTGAGGAACTTCCCATCGGGTTGCTATTCCAACGAGCGGATATTTATAAAAAAATAACTCGTAAAGGATTTTTTTAATTTTTTCTTGATAAAGTAATAATTCTATCATTTCAATATTCTTTCCAAACCGTTTCCCGCATTGTGAACATTGGATTCTATGGTCTCTTTCGTGCTCTGAGGTGCTAAATCCATCCCATGTAATAGAGCCCACATGGGCGCACATTTGTTGAGAAGTAGATTTTAAGTTCCGTTTTTTTGGACCTGAAAAAAAATTTATTCGCACTTTTTCATCTAAACCAGGATAGTTCATCATTTTCTCCCACCAATTTTTAACTTCTAATTAATATTGGGGAGATCTTCTATTTTAATGTTTCCCCGGAAGCTGGGGCGCTTAACTGCCCAAAGAATGATAGTTCAAGGAACAAAAAGGTATCAGATCCAAAGGTTTATATGATATCCATCTAAATTTTTACAAAACAAGTAAATGAAAAAAAATTGGGTTATCACCTAAAAGGCATTAACCTCTCTTTTTTTGAATTTTTTTATTTTCCAGATTTAGCACTTTCTTAGAAGATCTTTTGTTCAAATAAACATTTGATCACAAATTCTATGGGTTTATTTAATCGATAG
>BPTO01000306.1 GCA_023705985.1 Candidatus Heimdallarchaeota archaeon
GAATTAGGGGATGAGAGAACAGAAGATCCATTGAGTTATCTGTTGAGTGAAGAATTAGATAAGATTGAATGTTTATCAAGATTGGAAAGATTAGATAAGTATATTCAATATTATAGTGCTGAAAAAGAGGAATTAATGATAGTAAAAATAGACAAGGCTATAGATAAAGTAGCAACAGGATGTTATGATTATGTAGCTACGGCATGGGAGATGGATAGAATGGTGATAGGAACATTCAACAAACTTTCAAAAAAGGAGGAAGAGAAGGCTATAGATGTCATTATAGAGATAATAGAAATGGAACAACCAGAAGAGAATAAGGAATATGTAAGATACAGTGCATTGGAAACATTAGGAGTAATGGGGGGGATGACGGTAGAGACATTACTTGTGGACTATGTTCTAAAAGAGGAGGAAGATAAAGAAAGAAGTGCTGAAGCAGCATGTGTGTTGACGAGAAGAGGAGGAGAGTATACAACAGTAAAGATGCAAGAAATATTAGAGTATAAACTAGCATGGAACATGGCTCTAAGATTAAATGCAATAATGATATTGGGAAAAGTGTATCATCCAAGGTCAAGAGAAGTTCTAGAAAAATTACTAAAAGAACAACAGATGTATGAGGAGAAGAAAGCAATACACGAGTCAATTAAACTATTAAAAAGAAAAGAAGAAAAAAGAAGTTAAGCAATTTAGATGTATATTCTATTCTGTTACATTTAAAAGGGATGATTGATTATATAACTTGGCGAATATTAGGAATACTACTGATTCGGAAATGAGACTCGTAAGAACAATCGTGTTCGAGAAAGAGTTTTGCTTCAAGGATTTTTTACTAATTCCACACTTAAGCCAGAAAATCAGAAGTGATTTTAGATGAATGAATATGAAAGAGGTGAAAAGAAAAATGGCTAAAGGCAGTAGAAGTTCCCGAAATCAAAGGTCTAACTCTAAAAATTCCAATAATGCTTCAAATAAAGCTTCAAGGGATAATAGGTCAAACCAGATGAATCGAAATAATGAAGCATATAGAACTTCAAGAGAAGAGTAAATGTGACTTCATTTCTTTTTTTTTCTTTAATTTCGTGATAATAGTGAGATAAAAATATGAGCGGTAGATAGGTAGGAAAACATCTCTTATCCAATTCATGAAAACAATCTGGTTCTGCCGCATAGCTCCCATGAACAAGGGAGAAAATGTTGTTCTTTTTCCACCGCCCACAATTTTATTTCAAAGAGACTATACAAAAACGAGTATAAAAGTTAATCACACCAAGTAATAACAGATTTAGTGAAAGGACCATCAGGAAAACAATCGAACGCTATGAAGCCTGATGATCCAATCGGAAGTGAGGACAGGGAAGTATTGTTTTGCAACGCGACGTCCTAACCCCTCCACAGATAAGATAGAGAGAGAATTAATAAAGATTATCAAAATTCTTTGAGTTTTTATAATTAGGTACTAGGGAGAAAGCTGAAAGCAAGGAAAGATATGGGAAAAAGAAGATGACTAAGATACACTATTTCAGAGGAGAAAAGCTGGTAGTGGAAGAGGAGAAAGAGGAAGAATATTCAGAATACAAGATAGACATAATATACTCAGAAACGTTCAAGACATTCTATGCAACAATAGAAGAACTAACGAAAGAACCAAGATGGATACCAAAGAAAGTGGTATCGAAAGAATTGAGAATAAAGAAATGGTATATCAAAGCTCTGAAAGAGGGGAGATTAGAGGGAGGAAGTAAAGAAAAGAAGACTGTACAAACTGATATAATAAATTTCATCTAAATACTCAATGTTATTCCTATTTATTTTTCTAATCATCTTATTCTAGATAACATTTAATAAATCTAGAAATTTGTTGAGGTATGAAGAAATTTGCTGTTTTCTGGAGAGGTTCTTTTGATTGGTACGAAGTAACCGAAAAAGAAGGGTTTAGAAAAGATGAAGATATCTATGCAATTTCGTGGGAACCACCAAAATCGGATAGTAGAACAAGGTATATTGGAATTGCTATTCAACAGTATATTGGAACAAGATTGAAAGATCCAAACCATGATGCAGATAACTGGTTGTATAAGCAACACAGAGAGAAGAATATCAGATACTATCTGGGAAAAATAACTACAGAAAAAGGAAGGAGAAAAACTGAACAAAATATCAAAAATATCGAAGCTGCAACCATCTACTATCACTATAAATTCAAAGATGTTTGTGGAGCAAATGTTTTAAATTCAGCCAATTATAGAGGAATAGATTTGGAAGTGAGACATCTGGGTAATATTCCACCTATGATTGAGAATTTTCGTAAAGAAGGAGAAGAGTGGAAAAAAATAGATTAGGTAATTCAGTACAGATTCTTTATCCCCCCGACTAGTTTCGCAAGAACAACATCTAGTTTATCAATCTTATTCAATTCTTCTTTCAAATTACAAGAAGAGAAAGCAGATTTAGATAGGAATGGAAAGATAGACGAAATGAGGTTGTAGGAGATGGGTGTTTTCAATGTGGAAGTACTCAAAATTTTCATGTTTTGACATATATTTATCGTTCAATGATTAAAATATCTCGATCATTTGAAAAGAGTGGTAAGAAAGAATTACGTGGTATTGAATCTTGAATATTATTTACTGTTTCATTGAAAATTAAATTATCTTCTTTATATCCTTTAATCAAAATTATATGGCAACATTGATTTATCCATTGCTTTGGTTTACCAAATATTGGTACAATTTTAAGGGATAAGAGAACTGGTATTTTTTTGCTTTGAATTGTTTCTGCTACAATTTTGATAATATCTTCAGAACTTTTCCCCTCTTCTCTACCTTGTATGTGAGTAACCTTACAATCGATTTTTAAATCAAATAAAACAGTTTCAATACTTCCAAAACT
>BPTO01000307.1 GCA_023705985.1 Candidatus Heimdallarchaeota archaeon
GTAAGATTTAACAAAACAAACAATGTGTGGCAAGAAGGGGAATTTCTTAACGGGGGAAATCCAATCAAGGGTGGTGTTTATAGCATCTCTGTGGGTGAAGTTGGAATAAATTCTGATAATCTTGTAGTTGTTGGACAAGGATGTCCTAATAATCTTGACAATTGTAATGTTACAACCTACAGAAAGGATTTTGAAACTTGGATTATAAAAGATCTTATCCAAACCAACCAATCAAGAGTCTATGTATCCATTGGTGAAATTACTACAGATTACGATGGAAATGAGATTGTTATTGTTCAACTTCTGATAACTGTACATTGGGATATGTTGCGTACGATACAGGTGTTATTTATCATGAAATTCTCGGAGGATTTCCAGGGTGGCATAGTGAGAGATTTAATTGGATGGACACGGGTGATATGAAAGGAGACGGTTTGGATGATGTTATAGTATCTGTAAAACGAGATGCATTTCTTGACATAGATAGTATCGAGATTTATGACGGGATGCCAAATATCTCCCTTTATGCTGACTTTTATCTTCTACAAGATGAGTTTGAAGTAAATGACTTTGATAATGACGGAAAAGATGAGGTAATCTTTATCTACACAACATCTACCACGTTTCCAGACGTACTATTGATGTACTGTGATTGGAACGGAACAGATTATGAAACAAAATACATAGAGAATACAATTGAAATAATGGTTCCATCTATCACTGCAGGAGATGTTGATAATGATGGTATACTTGAACTTCTATATGGTACGGATGGAAATGGTTGGCTAAGATTATTAGATTGGATTCAGGATGAATATACAGTAGGCTATGATGTAGCACCAATGGTTTCGCTAATTGAAGGAACATTCAATCTTACTTGCAGAGTTCAAACCCATGGATGGGATATACAAGGAATTAGTGTTTCAATAGATTTACCAGGGGCAATAAACAGCATTACTCCTTCTACAATCGATATTGGAGATAAACTAGGACCCAGTTTGACGTCTATAGTATGGCAACTTGATCCGCTCTCTTATGGAATATATAACATTGATTTAATTACAACTACAACGAATTGTGGAGTAAATATGACCTCACTGAGTGTGACGATAACGGACCTTGAAGTTCGTAATGTACAAACAAGTGCAATTTCTGCTGAAATAGGAGAGTACATTACACTTTCAGGTCAAGTAGTATTTGTTCACAATAGTTTTCCAGTAGAAGGTGCAGAAGTGTATCTTGATGGGACTTCAGTCACAACTACAGATCCCGCAGGTTTATTCAGCTTCCAACATACTGAAACCACGACTGGATTGAAAAGTTACAATATTACTGCAACTCTAGATAACGAAGTGAAAATCTCTAAATGTGCAGGCTATCAAATAACACAAGTAGAATGGACTATCGTGGTCCCTGAATATGATGATTTTCTTCCTCTCTCACTACTGCTACCCATTGCTGTTGTTTCAATACTCATAGTTCTAAAGAAAAGACGAAAAATAATGTGACAATAGGTTTGATAGAATTCTCACAAGTAGTGAATTGTTTACCTCGTAAGCATCATCCATATAGTCTCTATCTGAGTCAGTATTATTGGCATAGGAACCTAATTGAAACTCCTGATAATTTGTTAAAGTATCTACATCTAAATCATTATCATCAACTGCGAAATTCCTATTAATCACATTAATGAACAAACATTGTATAAAAACCTAGAAAGAGGTCGTTAGATGAATAGAAGACTTTGCTTGAAACAGAACAACATTAGTGAAAATATTATTTGGATTATTTGAGAGAAATTCTTATATAAAATAAATTTAACAATTTTCGAGTAACTATGAAAAAAACAATACCTATACTTATGATCCTTATCTTTCTTATTCCATTAATATCGATGAATGCTACTGCAGAAGTATTAATACAAATAGAAAAAAATGATACTTGGATTTATTCTATCACAGATTCTTCAACTAAAACAATCTCATTTGAAGCTGTAAATTTTGATTACTTTGGAGATGAAGAAACTCTGATAAGAGTTAATGAAATAGTTGCAAACGACTCTATAGATACACCGAGAATAAATGGTCTTGCTTCTTTAGATGGTTTTGTTAATTGTACTTACGTGAGTGTTTTAGGTTCAGCAAAACTAAATATAATTGCTGAAGACATAATTTCTGATGAGGTGTGGAAAACAGCTAGAGGAAATATTCTTTATCAAAGGGAAACAATTGCAAATGCAACACTATCTTTTAGTGATATTTATTTTAACAATACTTACTATGATGACTATCAAGCAATTGCTATTTTGACTTTCTTCGAAACAATGTCAAATCCTACAATACTGGAACCGCTTTCTACTGGAACAGTAAAATTAAATGATAGGGTACTAACTATAACTGGTACTATAGAAAATACAGACTATCTTGGTCTTGGATTTGATATAGGTGACGTAGAAGTTACTTATGAGATAATAGAAACTGAAAGATATGAGGCGAGTAATTTATTCACTTATATGAACACAACATGTAGAAATTTGACTATAAGACCTTTAGATGCTTATGTATCAAAAGCTTATTTTTCAACGGAAATTCTTGAAAACGTTCATTTTAGTGCTGGAAATATAGCTCTAGACACAGTTCTTGGAGCAGTAGAAGACTGGATCTATTCATTTGAAGCTGGATTACCATTACTAATAACAGAAACATCTGAAATAGGTGTTATACCAAAAGGAGTTGATGTAAATTCTGTAGAAACTGTAACAACTATGGAATTGGTCGACTTGAGCTTAGTTAATTCTGATTTTACATTTCCTGTAGAACTAGAAGAACCTGAACCTGAACCTGAGGACACTAGTTGGATATTCTTACCTATTCTTAGTGGGTTCTTATTTACAT
>BPTO01000308.1 GCA_023705985.1 Candidatus Heimdallarchaeota archaeon
GATAAGGCCACGTGACTGGAGTTCAGACGTGTGCTCTTCCGATCTATTTGTAAAGATTATGAGTGTAAGGACTTTTGCCTTGTAATTTTTCATTTATTTTTTCTCGAGTAAGTGTTTCAAACGGATAAAAAACGCCTGCTATTTGAACATACCTCTTAAGTGAACTTTCTTTAATCTCAACTTTTCGAGCAAGTCGTATCTTCTCTTCGAACTTTGCTAGTTCTTCTTCCATTGAAGGCATTACACTACTCCTTTGGTTTTCTGCTTTTAGCAATCCTATACAATTCCTTTATTCTTTTACTGATCTCATCTTCTTCTTTTTCTGTTTTTATTTCAATTACTTTCTTTTCTTTCGCTTCGCTAATCTTTACCACACTCCATTTTTAGTTTATCAACAAAAAAACATTCTAATTCTTCATACAATCTATTAATAGCTTTAAGTTTGCATTTAATAGAAGGTTCAATTAGCAGTTCATTTTGAGATAGAATATGTATTGTATATACATCTCCAAAATCATTTACAATTATCTTAGTATCGCCATAAATCGAATAATCAAACATATTCATTCCATGAATCATTTGAACTAATTTACTACTATTATTCAAATCCTTGTAGAAATTTATTTTTTGAAATTTTATTAAATAACTACTTATCCTTTCTTTCGCTTCAGTACTCATTTCGATTTCTCACCTACTTTTGCTAATATTTCACCTGCTAATTGAAGCATAACACACTTATTTTCATAAGGCAAATCGTCAAAAGGAACTCTACAATCTTCTTGTGTTTTCCAACCATGAATAATTGCTAGTTCCTCATACCTTTCGTGCATAAATTCTGCTAGTTCTTTAACGTTCAACTTTCAATAACCACCTAAAAGATTATCAGGTTCAAAACCTAGCTTTGATAAGATCGCATTCCTCTCTTTCTTACCAAGTATAACTTTATTCAACTTGGGATATTTAATAAACCAAGTTCTCTTTGTTTTCCAATCGAAAAGTAACCAACCAATTTTATCAAAGGTAGGATCATTTATTTTTGACCATTGAATAATCTCATGCAAGTAGTAACCAAGATTATTATTCATTGGAAAAGCAATTATGCAATAATCAAACCAACTAGCAATATTTCTTCTAGCTTGCTGCAACAGTTTTGTTACATTGCTATCTATCTTAACTTCAATATTATAGAGTCTAGTTAGTTCTTTCTTTTCTGTTTTGAACCCTGCTATAATATCAAATTCATACCTGCAACCAAAAGTAAACCAAGTGTTTGTTGCTGATTTTATTCCATGATCAATTGAAATATTATGAGTGTAATTTATGTAATTATGCAATCTTTCTTCCAACATTGGGTAGGTATCTAGTTCACTAAATTTAGTAGCACTCAAATTTCAATCACTCCAAAACTACTATGATGTTTTACACACAAATATTGGCCTGTTTCAGAATCATATTTTGTTGGGAATTTATTACAACGAGTTCTCTTAGTTTCCCTAAATTCACAAGTTTTTAACAAAGTTTGTGGAGAGATTTTCTTTTCAATCTCAATTTTCTTTCTTAAAATCTTCAATGCTTTATTCAGACTGCTATAAGTTGTTGAGAAGTTATTCTTCCCGTTTTTTTCTTGAATATGTAAAGATGTTTTAGCTGAATCAACTAATTTTTCTAAAATCGTTAAAGTATTCCATGAAAGTTTAGGAGTTCTAATCGGTTTATGCTCAACCTCTACACCATCTAGTTTCCATAAAACAACTTCTTTTTTATCTGAACAAAACTCACAATAAGTTTCATATAATTTATTTACAGCATACCTAGCTTCTTCTGTAAGATCACAACCACAATGATTATTCTCACATTTCTTAAAATTACAAATAGAACAGGTTTCTGATTCTACAGGATAACAATAACCATTACAACCAATAATAAAACATGGATGTGCTTCTATTGAATTAAAATCTCCTTTACGAATACAATCTGTCAACTTTCACTCTCAACTCCTTTCAGAAAACTAGTAATAGGCAAAATCTTCGGTTCTAGAAATTGCTCGAAAATTCCTGCAGCAATAGACCAATGACAAACATTCCTTAATGCCTGGCGTTTAAAATATCTAGTAGATTCAATCGTTTCTAATTCGTGAAATTCCTTCCAATCAATAATAGTCATTTTATTAAATCTTGTAAGTGTTTCTTTGACCTGGAACGATTTTATTGGATAAGAACTCCAGAATAAGTGGCGTCCAATTTTAACAGAATTATCTAATGGTTTCTTATAATAAGGTCTAACGTTTTCAACAACAAAGTTAATAGCTAATTTTCTAAATTCTCTAATTAAAAACCATAAAGTAGGATCGGGTTTTGGGATTTCTATCCCACGTCCTTTATTAATCATCTGCCATTGACTATGAGTGTGACATGGCGGACTAGCCCAAACAAAATGAAAATTATCAACCTGGTTAAGATACTTTAAAGCATCTGCAACAACGACTTTTGATTGTGGATTATTCTTCTTATGTGTAGTAGCAACATTAGAATCTATTTCTATTGCTACATACTCAAAAGGAATTTTTCTTTCTGTTAGTATTTTTTGTATTCCTCGAGCTGTTCCACCTAGACCGGCATAAAGATCTAGTATCTTCATTGTCATGCTTTTGAAACACTCTCCTGTGACTTTGTAAAAAAAGAATCCAATTTACTATCGAATTGGTTGTAAAGATTCCATTTAGTGAAAGGTCGGTTACTAATAACAAATTCAGTTTTGAGTCTTTCCTTTTTACTAGTGAATGGTATCTGATATTGCCATGTTTCCTCTACAATATGATAGTCTTGATACCATTGCTTGATAGTTACATGATCGTTATAACTAAGTATCCAAGTTGCATTTTT
>BPTO01000309.1 GCA_023705985.1 Candidatus Heimdallarchaeota archaeon
GTCACACTTCCAAATGCAGTTTCCTTGATAATGAACCCATCTGTCATCATTCTAATTATCTTGGGAAAAGAGTGAAACGAGGTTTGTTTCGTTCATCTCTAGGTCAATTTATCAACGCTGATGTTAATGCAGCTTACAACATTCTTGTCAAAAGCGATCCGCAAGCGCTTCCTCCACGAAGTGTGGGCAGGGTAGGAGGGTACGTGGTTTACCCCCTTAGAGTTAGCTTCAAAGCCATGACGCTCTAAGTAAGTTTCTGTTAATAGTCTATATGACAGAATTAAATCATAACTATTTTTAGAAATCGCTTGAAAAAAATAATTATTAAAATTAAGTAAAAGGAATAGAGAATAGGAATATTACTATTCTTAAAAAACCATAGAGTTCTTTAGCTGTATTTCTATCCTGATTTTGACAGGATTTATAATGGATTTTAATAGTTATGAGCGAATTGATTATATAAGATAACCAAAATAGCTGTAATCAATGTTAGATTCTGTAGCACTGGTGAAATGTGAGAACAACATTGAAAAGGCTCTCGAAAAAGGTATTGGACTTATTAATGGTTTTAACAGTCTTAAATCACCAGTAATAATTAAACCAAATATTTGTACACAAGTAGATAAAACTGGTTTTGCAGTGAATGATGTTCTAGTAGTTAAAGCTTTAATAAAATTGATTCTTGAAGAAAACAAAAAGCTTTCAATTAAAATCGTGGAGTCAGACAGCATGAGTAAATTTGCTGATGAAGCTTTTGATAAATTTGGTTATAAGGATTTAGAAGAAAGAATGCAAGAGTCAGGTTTTGATGTTTCATTAATAAATCTAAGCCACTCCACTACAGTTGAGACTGATTTCGAAGGAAGTTATTTTAAAAAACCAAAGCTTCCCAAGATACTTATTAGTTCTAAATTCTTCATTTCTCTTGCTGTGGCAAAAACACACTATTTGACGTTTTTCACTGGGACATTAAAGAATCTTTTTGGACTTCTACCAAGAAAGGATCAATCGTTCTATCATCCAAACATTAATGACGTTATTGTTGACTTAAACAGATTTATTCAACCTAATCTCTGCATTGTTGACGCTAGAGTGGGTCTTGAAGGTTGGGAAGGACCAAAATCAAGAAGTTTAAACAGGTTTATTATAGGAACTAAACCAGTGTCAACAGATGCCACCATGGCTAGAATTATGGGTTTTGAACCAGAAAGAGCAAATCATTTGGTGGAAGCAGCAAATTATGACCTTGGTTCTTTGACACCTAAAGTTGTTGGAGAGGAAATTGAAACTTCAATAATACAATTCAACCCTCCTTGATTATTTTTCATCATGTGATTTTTCCACTATGTCAGTAGCTGGAATTAGATAGTAGGAAAGAACGAAGAAGAATAAACCATAATGTTGAAATAAATCTGTTCTAATCCTTGTTTATGATAATGGATGATAATCAAATTGAGATGAAAGGTATTAATCTTTTCCAATGGAGATTATTTAAGAAAAGCTGGATGAAACTATTTCGTTCTGAAGATCCTGATATTGCCAACATCTCTCGAATCAGTCGTTTCTGCATGTTTCGTTTTATTCGAAGAAATGCTGAGAATTATTTCTGTTATATTAATGATAAACGAGCTGGTTTACTCTCTTTAAATACTGAAAAAGGAACTGAAGTTTTCATCTATGGAGTGGCTGTTTTACCAGGATTCAGGAAAAAGGGTCTGGGAAAATATATGATGGATTTTTCCGAGAAAAGAGCTAAAGAAACAAAGAAGAAATTCATGGGTTTAGCTGTTTTGGGTTCAAACGAACCTGCACTCAATTTGTATAGGAAACTGGATTACATATTTGTAGGTACGGGAGTGACTCCTATCTCTATTTCTATTGATAAAATAACCAAGTCTAAGAATAACTCTATCAGACTTGAAACTATAACAGTATATACTGATGAATTCAAAGACCTGTTTACAGACATATTTCTGAGTCAAATAAAAACTGTTTCGCAGAACGATGGGGTGGAATATGTACGAGACAATAGAATAGATGGCTATCACAATCATAAAATTATGAATATTTCAAAGGCTGAATATCAATTACTTCATGTATTGGATAATGATGAGCAAATTGGTTTTCTCTTTTGTCGTAAAGGAGGAACAACGAAGAGTTGTTACGCATATTTACAGTCTGAAATAACTCTTACTATCGAACTATTGTCTAATCTTGCAGAGAAATTAAAAGACAGGATAGAAGATAATGAAAGCTTTGAACAGCTTATTTTTAGAGTATTCTGGCGTCAAGCTGATAAATTAATCGATTTACAAGATTCTGATTTTATAAGAGACTCAAGTCAAGACAAAAAATTGATGTTTAAAAGAATCTAATTAGACTCATGGTGAGATTGATGGAGTGAAGATTGGATCCATTTGATCTTGGATCTTAGATTATAAGCAGTTTTTTGTACATTTTTTGGTGTTTATATAGGATCATATCGATTATCCCTTGAAGGATTGTAGATATGCACCAGCTTCATGGTGATCCTCGGGTCTACATCCGACAACAACCCAAAAGCGAAACCGTAAGCATTTTCATGAGAAGATGTGGGCGGTGTAGGAGGGTATGTGGCGTACCCATGATGTGCCCTAAGCACTTCTAAAGGATTTGTACAAAATTCATGTCATAAGACTTCAGATCTTTATTTAACTTCCGGATTACCATGCAAGAATGAATATCAGAAACTAGACTCCCTTACTAGTTGAGATTTGAATTCTTAGAAGTAGTACCTAGTAGGTGTGTTAACAGACTGATTATCAATCCACAATGAAAATA
>BPTO01000310.1 GCA_023705985.1 Candidatus Heimdallarchaeota archaeon
ACTCCACCACCAGTTGTGGTGACACCTAGGTCTGTACTATTCAAGAAGAATTCAGGAAGAATTCGAGAGGTCAAACGTACCCAGAATGGAGCATAATTATCTTGTACTGGAGTATCGGCATTACCATCAATGACTATGTGGAAAGTATATTCATCTAGTGAATCTACCCATATGGCTCTAATCCAATCGTAGAGGAAATCATCTTCACTAGTAATTGAGTTAGCCCATGCAAGGTAAGTAAACACTGCATCTTTAGCAGTTACCTCTTGGTTTGTTCCATCGCTAGCTAGACCTTTTAGACCAGCTACTGGTGTTTCATCTGCAAGATCGGTTGAACCATCTCTGGCTGTGGTATCATATGAAGGATTCCAGTATACACCTTCTCTCATGTGGAAAGTATAATAAGTCTCATTGATTTGTTCCCAACTGTCTACAAGACCAGTCGTTAAAGCATGATAATCAGGGTTCATTTGAAGGATGGGTTCCATCACTAATGAGGAGATAGTTGAACTTGAAGCATCATCTTGTAATAATGGGTTAAGTTCCTTCCAATTAGCATCACTATCGATAAACTCTGTCAAAGATTCTTGACCATCATGATAATCATCCCATTCCATGTAAGGTAGACATTCAACGTATCCCCATCTTTGATCGTAACCGGTTAATGTTGCCCATGTAGCAGTATATGCTCTTGGACTGTATAGAGGTAACATTGGGACGATTTTGTCCATTAATAATTGCTGCCACTCATAATAGAGTTGTTGTCTTGCTTCAAGATCTTCAACAATTGTAACACCTTCAATCATCAGGTTTTCGCTATCATTACCGTATGGCATATCTTTGTTAATACCAAACATGTTCAGAGAAGCGGCTTCTTTGTATACTCCGGAAGGATCAGGATCACCTGCACCTCCAGTAAGACCTACAATACCCATGTCAAAATCGTATGTAACAGTAAGTGTTCCAACGAATATTATCCATTCTTCGACTTTAACATCGACATCGATACCAATTTCAGCCAGATATTGAGCAATATATAAACCGTAATCTGGACGTGCTCCACCACCATTAGTCTTGAAGGTTAAGTGTGCAATTGGTTCAATTGCGGCTTTTGTGTTAGCAGTTTGTAAACTCATTAAGAGAAAACTAGCTACCACAAAAAATGCGATAAATGATTTTTTATTCATTTTTTATCACCTATTCTATTTTCTGCGGCGCAGAAATACTGCGACCACTAGACCGACCATTGAGACACTTATAAGTATACCGAATAGCAGACCGGTTTCGGTCGTTTCTATTTGTGTTGTTGTGCTAACAATAGTTGTTTCTGTTGTAACAGTGCTTGTCTCAGTTGTTTCTACTGGTTCATCGCCTACAACAATTTTGAATGTAACTGTAGCTTGCCTCATTGCTGGATAGTAGTTTAGGTAATGTAATGAGTAATCATCTGCTCTTAAACCAGATACTATGAAGTAGATATAGTTTTCACCGTTTATTAGAGAAAATGCGGTTTCATCGAATTGTAAACCTTGGTTAGTAGATATCCATGTATAATTGCTTGGTCCTACTGAGAATATGTCTGCAAACATTACTCCAAAACCTCCAGCGATCAGACCCAATTCTGTATCTGAAGCGTTATAAACAACGTGCACAGAAGCATTTGCGTCAGTAGCAGGATCTACATATTGTAGAAGCTCATCAGGTAGAGTATCATCTGTGTATTGTGCTGCTTCAGCACTTGGTCTGATGTCAGCCCAACCACCGTCTGTCCAGTTATAATATCCGAAAAGATCCATTGATTCAACAGCTTCAACAGCTATTTCAGCCATATTATCAGCAAAGTTACGGTATGTTGATAGGTCATCACGATTTTCTGCGACATAGAAACTGACTTGGTCTTGAGCATATTCCCAATGCCATTCTGTGCGTGTATCATTTGATACTAGTTCAGAAAGCACTATTGTAAGATAATGCCAACCAACATCTAATGCTATAGAGATATCTTGGTATGTATTAGATGGTACTGACTCAATAGCAAAGTTGGAATTACCAATGTCGTAACCATCCAAGAAAACCGTCATCGCGCCAGCTAGACGTGTTTCGTTATAGGTTAAGTCTGGGTTTTGTGGCTCATCAAACCAGTCATCTGGTTGCGATCCTCCGCCATATGCACTGGCACCTCCAGCAAATGAAACAAAAGCTAAATCATAATAGAACATGAAGTCTATTATATCATCTTCAGTAAAGACCATAGTATCAGCTAATAGTCTTTTATCAATATCTACAAACACACCACCCATATCGACATAGCTATTTGGATAGTAGTTTATAGTTACATTGACTTTGTTATCATTTGTTTTAGCGTCAGTAAAGGCAACTACACCTATGGCCGAAACCACGAATAGTAGTACAAAAATTAATCCTTTTTTATTCATATTTTTCACCTTTACTTACGTAAACGTAAGCGAGATTATTTATTTTTAGGAAATATAAAAAGATTATGTATCAAAATCTTCTGAAAAATCGGGTTTATTTACATACAAGAAACCCGAAAGAGTTGCATATTCTACAATAATGTCAAAGGATTTCTTGAGATTCTCAACCAATAAAATTATCATTCATTTTTATTAATAAGCCCTTTAACCGCTTTTAATGAGCTGTTAATATCTTCAATTTTTTTCTCTAAAGATTCCAACATTAATTTAAGTTGACTTATTTCATCTTCTGTAGATTGATGATTTTTTTCCACGATTGTTGTAGAATATGCAACTAGATCGGAAGAGCACACGTCTGAACTCCAGTCACG
>BPTO01000311.1 GCA_023705985.1 Candidatus Heimdallarchaeota archaeon
CAGTAGCTGATTCTTTTTCTGCTGAAATAGAAACCTTTTTTTCTTCTAGCTTCTCTTTTTGCCTAAGAGCTTCTGCTTTTATCAAATACTCTTTGACTAATTGCAAAAGCTCTTTCTCGTCTTGAGTTTTCTCAACTCTTCGTTTAAATTCAGGATAGAGTATTTTTCTTATTTTTATAGATTTTATTTTATCTCTAAAAAAAAGAATATAATCATCCTTTGTTGCTGTTTTGGGATCTATTCCTGGAGCTTTCTTTTTCTGGTTTTGTTCTTTTTTTTCATTCATTTTTACCAACCTTTTTACATTTATATTGCTTGCTTGCTGGCTGGCTGGTTCTATGAAGTAAGCAGGAAAATATTACAGCTAAAACATTTTTTTACTCTCAGGGTAGGATAATATTCTTTAGAGAAGTATTCTTGTGGCAAGATTTACAATTGAAATAGATCTCTTGTTTAGTTTTATAGAGACGAATGTTGTAACCTTCAGGATGTTCATAAAGCATAAGATCTTTACTCTTGAATGGATATCCACAGCTGCAGCAAATATTTTTAGAAACTAGATAATCAGCTATTTCTGAGAGAGAAAGTATTCTATCTTTAGTTATATGTTCCATTTGCACTTATCCCCTAATTAAAAGCTGACCTTCTCGTAAGAGAGATTCTTTCTCTCTATCCTGATTCTGAATGTTGTTTACTAAAAATGAGAAAGTTGATTCTGCTGTGTTTCGTGCTCTCTGTAACGATTTTGTCTTAACCTTACCATTAAGGTAGAGCTTATTAGATTGTAGACAATTCGATAAGAGACCTTATTGATAGGTAGATGAGAGAATACATTTTCACGATAAAACTCTGAAAATCTGCATATGCTCATCTCTCACTAATATTATGTTCAAAAACACAATATGCACAGAATTTTGATTTATTATCAATTTCTCGACCACAATAAAGACAAAAACTATGCCATTTCGTTCTTGACTTGTAGAAATATCTAATTTATAACTCTCTTCATCTAAAATTTTTGTTCCTCTTTTCTCTCTCCATTAATCTTTTTGAATATTAAAAACACTTAATAATCATGTCAAGAATTTATCGGTATTAATAGCAAATATTATTGAACAATCGTTGTACTTTAAATCTTGATTTTAAAGGAGTAAAAACAATGCCTGTTGATAGCAGAAAAAAATCCTTCAACTTAAAGATGCTTTGTTTAATCCTTATAACTCTATTTTCACTTAATGTAATTCATCAAGCGTTCAGTAATAGTACAATACCCCAATCTAATGGAGGGGTACCTTTCTATATTTACATAATCATTGCAGTTATTATCGTTATTTTAATTGGAGGTTATGCTTACTTGTACCTTCGAGGTAAAAGAATGAAAGTATTAAGTGAGAAAAAAGACATTTATAGACACATAGACAGTATTTATCGAAGTGTTATTTCAATTAAGAAAATAATGATTGTTCACATTGAAACAAGCCTGCCTATATATGAAATGGACTTTGGATCTGAAATTGCAGTTGACCCTTCTCTTATCAGCGGTTTTCTCCAAGCTGTTTCTACAATAGGTGGAGAAATGATAGGTAGAGATGATGGAGGAGTGAAAAGGATAGATTATCAAAACTTTACAGTCACTAGTACTCAGAGTGGAAATTTCATTATTCACACTTTTTCAGATGTTGAACTGTACGAACTTATCGAGGATCGGTTGTCAGAAATTGCTAAATGGTTTTCATTAATGTTTGGGAGCTTAGTTGAAGATTGGGATGGTTCAACCGAGATATTCAGATTGAATAAAGAAGGAATAAAAGAAAAAATAATGGGTGATATCTTTCTTTGGCTCTTTTATCCACTAGTAATAACAACTAAAGGAGAAGAGAACCTTGAAAATATGGAAGCTTTGGAAAAGAAGATTTTCAAATTTATACAAGAAAGTGATTCTTCAACAATAAGTCGAATACTTGACATCTTGGATGATCTTGGGTTAGATGAAACTTTGATAGTATTATTTGACTTAGTTGATAAAGGTTACATAAAACCTAATTATGGTGCTTACGATATTGTAACAATAAGATTTTAAAATAAATAGAGCGGGATTAGAATGTGGTGAAATAATGCAAAAATTGTTATTCGTAATCTGGTCTGCAAACAAAGGGATTTTTACACATATTATGATGAATGTTTTAGATTTCAACGAGAAAGATTACAATGTAGGAATTGTCTTCGAAAGTGAAGGATGTAAATTGATATCAGAGTACGAGGAAAAGAGAAGTGAAAAATTCGAAAAAATAAAGGAATTAAACCTTATAGCATCCGTATGCAAAGTTTGTGCAAAAGCTACTAGAGTAATAGAATCTGCAGAAAGACAAAATTTACCCGTTCATGATGACTTATTTGGTCACTCTCCTCTTGAAAAATGGGTTAAACAAGGTTATCAGATAATCTCTGTTTAGAGAAAATTATTCAACTAAAAAAGATTATATAATCATATCAGAAAAAACAATACAAGTATAAATTGGTGTAATAATGTCCCATAAAAGCCAAGAATTAGAATCAAAAATTGTAATTTTAGGACTTTCTCAATCAGGAAAAACTTCAATAAGACAAGTGATTTTCGAGGGTTTTACCCCAGAATCAACATCAATGAATCCTGCGACAGTAAGAATAAATAGAAAACTTTTCAATCTTGCAGGAAGTGCAATAAATCTCTTTGATGTAGGTGGACAAACAAATTACCTCAATGAGGTCTTTCAACAGTATCAAGAAAGAACTTTTTCTGATGTCAAAGTA
>BPTO01000312.1 GCA_023705985.1 Candidatus Heimdallarchaeota archaeon
TTGGAAGCACTAACCACCCATTGACTATCCTTGCTTGCTGGTTGGTGAAAATCGCCACCACTTCCCCGTTCTTGGGTTTATAATTCGGTGGCTTGGGCATAGCGAAGAACTGCTCAGGAGTGCTTTTCCACTCCTTTAACGCTTGAAAAAACCCTTTCCAGTTTCTGCACAGGAGTTTGAGTGTGTGTTGTGCTGTGTGTGCAGGAAGCACGCGGTAACACTCTTCATGCTTAAGTAGCTTATTCAAATCGTTATAGAACAGAATTTTCTTCTCTTTGTTTTATGAACTTTTTATCAGAAAGTTTGCTCGATTATAGAGATTCTTTACTCGATGACACAGTGTGCTTAACGCTGTATGATAGTTCACTTCTATACATTCCACTCTCAGCACTGTTGTCATCGTTTCTTTATCTAGATATTCTTATAAAAACTCTCAACTATTTGCGCTAACCTGTCCAATTAAACTTATTCTTTTGTAGTTAATAGTACACCAAGACAAAAACCCATCATAATAAAGTTGAAAAAGCTAAACATTTCCAGAACACAAGTGACGCCATGATATACACAACTATTGCACCTTGCAAAAACAAAGTAGGTTTCCAAGCTATTCCCTATAAAAATCTTAAAATCCCTATTACTACCTTAAAACAAGATTTAGAAAACTCTTTAGAACATTTCACACTTTTAAGAGCTACAAGCGTTGTTCTTATTTTCCAATCTGAAGATAAACAATACAAAATTTCTATTTTTCCGACAGGTAAAATTCTAGTTTATGGTGTTGAAAGTAGAAAACTTGCAGAAGAATATATCAACAGAATTAGCACAGTGATTGAAAAAGCAATCAACTAGTTTTACATATTTTCAATGATCAAATCCAAATATTCCAGCATAGCTTCTATCCCTTCATATATTTCTTCAACCATGTAATAATTATCATCTGTAATATATTCTACTCTAGAACTCATCTTAAAAAGGTTCTTTGCTGTTCTTAGAGCTATGAACTCAAAACTTTTCCTTCCTGGATCACTTTGCTTAAATGATTCTTGAACATAATTCTGGACAACTTTTGTACTATTTGAAAAAACACCTTGAGCTGTTTCAGGCGGAATTACAGCTACTTGATGAAAGAGTGCTTTTAAGAGATGATAACCTGTTCTCTGCAATTTCAAAGCAGCTGTTTTAATATCAGATTTGATCATTTCATGATTAACTTGTTTGAATAGAGATTTACTCACAGCATAATCATTTTCAGTCTGGAAAGAGGCTATTTCTTCTGAAACTATAGCTCTTATGGTTTCAAAACTCAGACTACGAAAACCTAGAATACGTAGTTTGCTCAATACTTCATCTGCCATTTTATTAGCTATTGAACCTGAAGAATCAGGATTAATTTCACTAATTAGCGCACTTATATCGGAGTATTTTATTTCTCTCTGCATTTCTCTAACCCAAACAACCCCAGAGTTTATTCTGCGAAAAGTTTGTGATAGTATTCCTGTAGGGTCAATATGGTTTAATGCTTGACATACTATGTCCAGAATCTCATTTGTTGGCATATCGCGATAGAATTGTGGAAAACAGATGTTTATAACGTCCATACTTGTATCTAATTGTAGTCCTGTTTGTACTAGCTGTGTAATTATAATAGAAATATCAAAAGATATTGGTCTATTATTCTTATCCATTACTGTTCCTATTTTTTCATTAAAGTATATAATTACGGCGAAGAAATCGATTAGAGGTTTCTTTTGATGTTCTATCAAGTTTTTTAATGTAAGAAAAGAGAGTAACTGTTTCTCCTTTTTTAAAGTATAGCCTTCTATTTTTCGATTTAAGCTATCCTTAATTGTTTCTTTTGTTAGATAGTTGAGTTTTGTTAACCTTCGTAGGAATGTGGTAATAAATAGGAGATTATTACCCGATGTTAGATCACGACCATATTCTTCACTTATTTTCTGTGCAAGCTGGAAAGCTGATTGGGGTTGATACCAATCTAAATGAATTAAGAGTTGTATTGCTAAATGAGGTTTATTTCCTAGAATCTTTAGAAGTAATCTTTGCTCGTCTAGGTATTTTAATTCCTTATCATCCATTGAAAGAGATGTTAGATAGTCATCCAATTCATGCTTTTTTAGAAGATCAATATTTATCTCACTTGCACTTTTTTTATACATAGGAGAGAAAAAAAGCACTAAAATATCAATGTTATGATTACTTCAACATTTTCAAAGTTTTCACTATAAAAGACTTACAAAAAGGGAAGAAAGCACTTTAAGTGCCCGTTAATCCGCCATTTATAGAATTTGCAAAAGGTTAGATTACAAAAATGTTATAAAAGAAAAATAATCTAACCAGTTTATGCAAGGTGGAGTTCATCTTCTATCAGGGTTAGTGCTTGCTAGTCTAAATAAGAAAAAAGACTACAAATTAGGAGTTGTTTTTGGTGCTCTCTTCCCCGATATTGACATTTTCATCACAGGGCTTGTATATCTCATAGCTGGAGAAACAGCTGCTATGGAGATTCATAGAAGTTTTACACACAGTTTGTTTATGGTGTTTCTTTTTACAACAATACTTATAGGAGTTTATTTTATCCCAAAAATTAAAAAAGCTGAGAATTTTAATTTGCTCCATTTTGCTATTGGGTTTGGTATAGGAATGTTTGTACATGTTATGTTAGATACATTATATTTGTCATACGTACAATTATTTTGGCCTTTTTCTGCTCAAAAGATTAATTTTGCAATTGTTCCAGTTACTGCTCTTTCTGA
>BPTO01000313.1 GCA_023705985.1 Candidatus Heimdallarchaeota archaeon
ATACAGCAATTCCCTTATGAAGAAAAGTGTATAAAATATAAGCAGGAATGGTTTTTCTCCCACAACAATTGACATACTTGATATTTTCTAAGTTTATAACTCTAGTTCTATTATTCTCTCTTAACACAAGTTTGTTTCCTATTATTCTTACCGATATATTTAGGTTAATATCTATCTCTATTTTCATAGTACTCTCTATTGATCGAATCGCTATATAAATGTGGAATAATTCTCTACCTGTCTAATTTTTTGTAGTAAGATTTTTTTCACAATTCAAGTCGAATCCATAAAAAGACTTACATTTATTATGTCGAATGTTTGAGACGACTTCATTCAAACCAGTCGTGTCTTATAAGCAACTTTTGTAATAAAACTCAGTTTAGAAGGCTGGAAACTCAATTTGTCAATCTAATAGATTTAGACAAATTTTTCTAGTTGAAAAATATACCCGACTAAGTTTTTTTCAAATCCTACTTCAGTTCTTAAACTTCTAGGAACATTTTCCCACTTCTATTTCTCTAAGAAATTCGTGGTCGAATGAAACTTTCAACAAAACAACACCCTATTTAAAGTAACGATTTCACCCTGTGATTAGTGAAGTTGAACACTTTCCAACACCTGTAGTAGCATCTGAATTTGTTTTCATCTCTGCAACGGTTACTGACCCTTCTGGAATTTTCAATGTTACAGTTTATTATCGTGTCAATGGTGGTTCGTGGTTATTTAACGAGATGTTTATTCAAGAACCTACCCTTTACCAAAAAAACCTCGGTACCTTTAGTGTAGATGATGTAATAGAATATTATATAGTAGCCCTTGATAGTGCTTCAGGACCAGCTTTTAACATGGCTATTGAAGATAATGGAGGATTGTATTATTCCTTCACAGTTGATGCAAGCATACCAGAGTTTCAATTCAATATGATGCTTTTCCAAATAATTGGTCTATGCGTGATAACAATTTTCTTATTAAGAAGAAAGAAACAATAATTGACTCTTTCCCTTTTTTTCTTTTTTTGCCTGTCTTACTTCATGAGCTATTGATGGAATTCTGTAATTATTCTCCTTCAAATTGTTTAGTCATTTTCCTTTGTAGCTTGAATACATTTGTAAAAATAACAGATTTGTCTCAATAATACTTAATAACACGTAAGTGGCATACTAAAACTGTAATATATTACAGTTAATTTTAGGAATGAACTAAAGTGAAAAAAAACAATCTAAAAATATCAATTATGTTAACTCTATCTCTTTTAATTCTTTATAGTGTTGCATTAAATGTAGGAGTTAACAACACATCAGCTGCTACATCCTTAAATCCCCTTTCAGATCACCCATCGTTAGAAGATTTGATTGTACAGTCACCAATGATTATTGATTATGATTCCGATTTTGAATCTTATGGATTCCCTGGAGATGGTTCAGCTGATAATCCTTATCGTATTGAAAATTTCAATATCACAACTTCTGGTGATTATTGTCTTAATTTTGGTGGTTATACTACTAAACATTTCATCATCCAAAATTGTTTTCTTAAGACAGACACAAACAACGCTATTTTCTTAGGTAAATATCAAAAAATGGCTAAAGAAACGGTAGTCATTATCAATAATGTGATAATCTCTACTAATAGCAATAGTCTTGTGCTTAATGGAGGATTAGACAGCAAAATTGAATATAACTATATGGTCTCCTTGGATTGTGGAATCGAAATTAGAGATTCTAACTTCACTTACGTTAAGTATAACAAGATTGTTTCACAAATTGGTATTCACCTATTGGATTCTTATGGAGTTATAATACACAAGAATGTCTGTAACGAAACTACAGATATAGGAATAAGTATAGCGAACTCAGATGGTACAAGCATCACTCATAATAATTGTTCAAATAATGCAGATACTGGTATTTTAATCGAAGACAGTCTAGATTTAATTATTTCCAATAATTATCTAATAAATAATTTCTTTGGTATGAGGATTGTGGGTTCATCCGCTAGTTTAATTACTAACAATCACTTCGGATCTAGTACATCCTATGGATTAAGTATGCAACTTTCTGTAGGAATTAATAAAATATATCATAATGCTTTCCTTGATAACAATCTTGCAGGCAGTACAATTCAGGCTTTAGATGACGCTGGAGATCAGTGGTATGATGAGGAGCTATTAGAAGGAAACTACTGGGATGATTGGAATAGTGCAGTTAGTGGTACCTATTCTATTGCTGGCACGGCAGGTTCTGTAGACCTATATCCTTTAGATTTAGTTCCAGAGATTTCCGAATATGCTAGTGGTTATATTTCATTCGTCATGATTACTATATTCCTAGCAATACCATTGGTTGTATTCAGTAAAAGAAGGAAATAGTTTCTTTTCTTCCCAGAACAACAGCTACAAAATCATCTCCGTTGGCAGATCATTCTGTTATCCCTTTAAATTCATCTAGATTATTTGGTCATGGTCCACAATAATATTTTGCATACTCTGATGTTCCTAATCAAAACAATATCGGTTAAATCTTGCCAGTCTTTAGAGGTGAAGTTATGCTATCTGATTGATTACAAAGATAAATTAACCAACTCTAAATTTCAAGTATTTGTGAGTAAATACTTAGTTAATTTCTTAGATAGAGCAACTATTGTCAATATAGGTGGCATTCCTAA
>BPTO01000314.1 GCA_023705985.1 Candidatus Heimdallarchaeota archaeon
CAAGTAAACGTTTATTTGAGCTTTGGTTCTTACGAAAATTATTATCTTTTCCTCAAATCCTTTCTGCTGATGATTTATATTCTTGTTTTAATAAAGAAGAATATTGCCCCTATTTCTTATCTTATCTATTAATGCAAAAAGCGGATATAATTATAGCAACATATCCATTCCTTGAAAATTCTACACTCAATACAAGATTATTGTTTAGTGTTTCCGTCCCTCTACATAAGACCCTAATAGCTATAGATGAAGCTCATAATTTATATCGACCTTTAAATCAAGAAATTCAGAGCAATATTCTAGAAAAAGCTGTTAATGAATACCCGAACGGTATTTACTCAGATTTATTCAAAAAACTAGAGCAGAAACAGATATTCGAAGTGAATTATTCTGAAGATCTTCTTCAAGTCTTGGGTGAGGATCTTTTAAAACACCTTCAATTTCAGATAAGAAACGAAAAATTACCTGCAATTCACGCATATCTATGCTATCATTTTATTCTCTCAGCAAAAGATAAGAAAGTTATTTCAGATGGAAAAAAACTTTCAATTGTCAATATTATGCCCTCAGACATGTTAAAAAAAGTTCATTACGCACAGCGTTTAACTTTCATGTCAGGTAGTTTTGAACCTATAAAATCCTATCTTCACCTATTCCAAATCCCAGCATGTAAGACTTTGAGAGTATTTCCTCAAAAAGAGGAAGCTAAGAGTAAGTACTTGGTTTTATGCAATCAATTATACAATGCTAAATATGAAAACAGGGATGAGAAGTACTTTAGTATAGTCGCAAAAGGGATTTCAGAGCTTTTCAAATCTATACCAGGTCATACACTTGTTTTTACTCCAAGCTACGCTTACATTAATGAAATTATAGAGACAGGATTGTTGAAACCAGATATAGTAGAAACTAAAGGTCAAGACATAACTACTTTACAGACAATTCTAACAAATGTTGAGAGTAAGAAGCTGATACTCTGTGTTACCGGAGGTAAGATTGCTGAAGGAATAGAATTCACTTATCAAGGAAGAAGTTTGATAAAAGGTATAATTGCAACAGCTCTTCCTTTTCCACCTCCATCTGAAGAAAGCAATCTAGTTTATAATGAATTAAGTAATCAGTTTGGAGAAAAACTCGCTAGAGAATTTTCGATAGTTATCCCAACAATACAAAGATTGTCTCAAAGTTTTGGAAGAGCGATAAGAAATAAAGGTGATGCAGCAGTTCATATTTTGCTTGATCCTAGAGGAACAAGGTTTTCACGGGAATTTCATTTTGAAAGGCATCAGTCTATAGAAAGAATGATTCAAGCCATAGAGAAGTTCTTTGAAGAAAAAAATCCAGATATTTACGCATGAAATATCGTGTCGTTTTTAGTGATTTTTTCTAGGTTTTTATTACTTTTAGTCACGGGGGTGTCTTTCAAGCTTTAAATACCATTTTCTCTATTGATTTATTGGAGATGGGCTCCGTCACAAACCCTATCTTCCGAGGGGATGGATGGAAACATCCTCCCAAACCCCCCCTGTAAAATCAGAACTCACTCTTCGTTTTTACGGACGAGATCCCTCTCCACTACTTTTTTATCAAACAAAAGAGTATTTATTTTTTATTGGCAAGCGTTTTAATAATGTTGGACTTAGAATTAAATTATATTGAGATTCTTTAAAAAACATAAGAACAAAATTATTTGGTTATTAGCAATAATAATGATGATTTGTCTTTTACAGGTTCTTATACCCTTTTTTGTCTCTTTTTCAGCAAATGTAACAAGCAAAGACTCTAATTCTGTTAAAGTTTTTACTTATAATGTAGGAAAAGGGTTAGATGATAGAGCTGTTGATTTACTCTCTGAAGTTGATGCAGATATTGTGGCATTACAAGAAGCATATAGTATGTTTTACCAGGGATCAGAAGTTAATATTAGCCAATTAGCTTCTTTACTCTCCTATGATTATTATGTTTCTCTAGAAGGATACAACGAAAGAACATATGGTCTAACTATTCTTTCTAAATATGAAATCATTAATTCATCTTTCACTAAATTGCCCGATGCTAAAAATTCTCTCCCTAGAGGTTTTATAACAGCACAGATAAAAATCAATATAACTGTAATTACTGTAATTACTACACATCTTAGTTGGCCAGCATTTTATTTCAACAGGCTTAAACAAGCTAACCAAATAATTGATGCAGTAAATTTCAGTGTACCCACAATAGTCCTCGGTGATTTTAATACCCCAAATTCTATTTTTGACCTAACTTATTGGAGATTATTCACAACTTTTCACGATGCATGGATTTCTTCTGGAAAACCACCTTTTGCTGGAAAAACTTGGCATGTTTCGTTTCCAATTTTAAGAGTAGATTATATTTTTGTAAATGATTATTGCACCGTTGTAAAAGGATCAGCAGAATTATATAAAAATGAGCTATCTTCAGATCATAAGGGATTTATGGTTAAATTACAATTTGTAAATAAATAGATTGAAATCCAGTAAAACAAATAAGGACATCTTACTTTTTTTTTATATTAGAACATAAAGTTGCATAAAGTTCTATTGAACTTTTCACCAATGGTTAATATATTTTGAAGTCAAATGTGTA
>BPTO01000315.1 GCA_023705985.1 Candidatus Heimdallarchaeota archaeon
ACCACCGAGATCTACACTCTTTCCCTACACGACGCTCTTCCGATCTCTCCAGCTAGTGAAAATTGGTGGTGGTTATTACCTTACGAAACCACAAATAGTTCTAGATCCTTTATCATAAATACCGAACTAGTCAATATCCATGCCGATGAAGTTTATATTTATGCTATGTCTTCCGATATGTTTGATTTGCGCTATGCAACAGCTTATCTTGACAATAGTCAAACTCCTGTGAGCTTATCTGTTCAACCAGGTTCCTATGGTACCCGTACAGTAGATTCTTGGTCATTATTCTGGCAAGATCTCTGGAGTTGGTGCATAGATTTTGAAGAAGATTATGTTGAATTAATTTCCTCAGAAACTACAGAAGAATTTTCTTTTGCAATTACTGCAAGTAAGACTATTGACATGATAGACATTTATTTTGGCGATGCTTCATGGTATGCCGCTGGTGGAGATCGAATCTATGTTAGTTACATAACAATAGAGAGTGGTAGAAGTGAAATCATTTTAGAACTACCTGAAAATGATTATTATTTCTCTTATGCTGTTTATTTAGAATCAGGGACAATGGTCTTGACAACAGATGACCAAGCAATAACTTACGATAGTTCAATAGATGCAACAAATAGATGGATCACAGAGTTTATTTTTACACATACTGATACAGTTACTCTCACAACAACTTTAACAGATTTTGATCTAACGAACTTTTTCGACAACTTCAGGATCTTTCAAACTTCTACAACTATCAAAACTCTTGGTTCATCAGAATCTCAAATAGATTTTGACGGGGCTGTAGCTGATAGTTACAAGTTTGCTCAAGACTCCTTTAGAGAATATCAAGTAGAGATTTGGGATAGAACTGCTCAAACTCTTGAATATTCTTACACTGTCACAACAGATGAATTTGGGCATGGAACAGTTACTCATCTAGCTGGTTTAGAGCAAAAAGAATATGAAATCGCAATTTATACCTTAGAAAATGGTTTTGGCGAATATTTCTTTACGAATCATGGTGAGTGGTTAGATTGGAATGAGAATGAAGCAGAGCTCGATATATATAATTCTGACTATTTTGAAGTATATGAAAACGGTTATGCTGAGTCTAATGATGGGGATGTCTATGGTTTTAGGGTAGATTTTGATGGTATAGACATTTCTGACTATGATTATGTACAAGCTAAAGTTTGGTGTAATGAGAGCTCATTTTACGAAAGTGTTTATCTATATGATACCACAAATGACGCACTTAGGAGTATAAACTTTTTTGATTTAGATGGTATCAATTTTGCTACTTTTCGATTTAGGCTTGAAGAAGATTTCAAAGTTCATGTTGATACTTTTGATAGCACAATTTTTGATTTTATCATGTTTTATGATAATAATAACACCTGGACTTTAAAAGTTGATTATTTCTATATTACGCAAGACTCTTTTTATTCTCCCTTTTATTTCACTCCTGAAACATTTTCAGAAGCTCCTGAACTTTACGAAACCCATACTTCTTTCTATCTCTCTAGTACAAACAACACAAACAGCTATGAGATTTATTCTGATGAAAACTATTTAGGAATTTACAACGATCTACAAACAATTCTCAAAAATAATACTGTCGGAGCTCATAACCTTACTTACATTCTTTTCTCAGATGGAGAAGAAAAAGCTTATCTTAGTTCAACTTATGAATATCTTTATACTGTTAATGCGGAAACTTTGACTATTCTTGTCTGGAATAAAGAGTTAGATCTTGCCGCTGGAATGATTTTTGTGAATATTCTCACGAGTTGGGCTAATCAATCTATAAGAGTTAAGGACAACTCTTCTTGGCTCGGAGACTATCAAGATGAAGGGGCTTCAATTTGGTTATTCACTCTTAGTTATGGATTCCACAATATTACTATAGGTCTTTTCAATGGGCTTACGCTGATTTTTGAAGAAATATTCTCTTTTACAATTGTTGAACCCCCTGAACCAGATTCATTAATCATTGAAGTTTGGAAAAAAGACTTGGATCTTGCTGCTGGAATGATTTTCGTAAACGTGAAAACTAATTGGGGCAATCAAAGTGTTAGAGTTGCGGATAATAACACTTGGCTTGGAGACTATCAAGATGAAGGGGCTTCAATTTGGTTATTCACTCTTAGTTATGGATTCCACAATATTACTATTTGGATGTATAATGGGTTTACAGAAGTTTTTGTAGAATGTTTTAGTTTTATTATAGTAGAACCTGCTCCTTCCAGATGTATCACATACTTTGTTTTAACAAATTATGCTGGAGTTGGTCTTGATTGGCTTACAGCTGCAACATATATTAATGGCACGCGTATTTATCATTCTGAACAGATTTATGATGCTGGAACGTTCCTGAATATTACTGTAACCGATTATTTTGGTACTTTACTCTACAACACTACCATAACTATCACAGCTGATACGGATTTTGTTCTTCCTATCCCTTTAGTTGAGATTTACATCGAAAATCCCTACAACATGTCCTTCGACTTGGTTTTTCTTAGAAATGAGTGTAATCTTACTATGCCAATTTTAGCTAATCAAACAATCAGTTTTATGTGTTTTCAGGGAACGTATGATATCGACGT
>BPTO01000316.1 GCA_023705985.1 Candidatus Heimdallarchaeota archaeon
GTATAAAACTCTATCTCTATTTGAATTGTTTGGTTTAATGCAGACCTAAGTATATCTACCTAAAAAATATGCACAAACAAAAAGAATCAAAGTGATTATTATCTGCCACACTGAAATTTTATATTCTTTTTTTCCTATTTGTAATTCTTCTTTTTTCATTTCTTTATCTTCGAGAGCATGTTTAAGGTTAAGTTCTTTAGCCAAGATATCAATTTCCTCTTGTGTTTGATCTATGCGCTTTTGTATATTATTTAACGCCATTTCTATTTCTTTGAAATAAGGATCATCTAAATCGCATCCCCACCCTTCCTTTTGGATTATCTGAAAAGCTTCTTTCATTATTTTTCTTAATCTTATATATTTTTTACGTTCAACCTGTAGATCTTCTTCATCAGATGTATATTCTAAGTCTGAAGATTTAATTACCTGATCAAATATTCTACAAAGTGTTTCTGGTTGATTTAAGAACTCATGACCATCTATTTCTTTTCCCAATTGTTCGAGTAGTTCCTCCATCTGCTCGAAGTAATGTTCTTCATCCATTTTTATCTGTGAAATTATTCTATGCTATTATTTAAAGTGATAGATTTCTAGAGTGAGCGATAAAAGGTAAAAAAAGAATGGAAAAATACTCTTTTAAAAATCGCTTATTTTAACTCAAATTCTAGAAAACAACAAAAACAAGCACTTTGAAGAAAAAAAGAATGAAGAGGAGATTTTAGTCTTTATTATTTTGACAGAATTCAGAAAGATCTTTAAGAGTTTCATTTATTGATTTATTATAGTCTGGAAAAGTTTCAACAGTAAAGATTTTTAAGGCGTTTTGAAAGGCTTTATCAGCTTTCATACAATTTAATTTCTTATCACATTCCTTAGCTAGATTCAAGAATGTTAATCCTAGGTTATTCATGGTCATGGCATAATCTAGAGGATAGTTGTCAACAGTACGTATCTTCAAAGCTTCCTCATACACTTTTACAGCTCTTGTTAGATTGTTTTCTTTGTCTCGAACTACAGATAGGTTACTGTAAGCATTACCAAGGTCATTCATGGTCATGGCATATTGAATAGGATAGTTGTCAACAGTACGTATCTTCAAAACTTCCTCAAACGCTTGTACAGCTCTTGTTAAATTGTTTTCTTTGTCTCGAACATCAGATAGGTAACTGTAAGCATTACCAAGGTTATTCATGGTTGTGGCATAATCTAGAGGATAGTTGTCAATAGTGTAAATCTTCAAAACTTCCTCATACACTTGAATAGTTATTTTTAATAATGCAGTATCTTTGGTTCTATTACTAAGAAATCCACTTCTACTTCCTAATAATACTAATGCTTCAGGTATTCCTTGAAATGTTTCAAGCATTTCTTTGAAAAGATCAAGGGTAGACAATTTTTCTTCAATAATCACTATCGTTTCTAAATAAGCTTCTTCAGCAAGTACACTCTCTTTGGAATATTTTAGAAATTCCTTTGCTTGAAGTTTTTCAAATAGTTCATCCCAATCATGTTTTTTCCACTTATAACCTTCTTTTTGACAAATAATTTTTAACCACTCTCGTGAGAATAATTCTTTTTCTTCATAGATTCCACACTCATGCATTTTTTTAAGAGAACGGAGGATCGTCTTTTCCTTGAAACTACAATTGTCGAATCTCTTCTTCATACTATCTAATTCTAAGAGAATAGATCCTGGTGTACCATCAAATCCCCCTTCTACAATCTTCCAAGGAATATCCAACATTTTTGATATTTCTTTAGCTACTTTTTTATCTATTTTTTCAAGTTTAATGATATTTTCTTTTCTGAATAAGACACTAAACGAATAAGGTGTTGAAGCAAAACTACCTTCTGTATTGGTGAATTCACCTCCTGATCGGCAAGTAGCTAAGAGTACACACTTTTTTTCATAAATATGTTCAATAAGCATCTGAAAATTTTGCTTTTCAACAAGTTCGTGAAGATTATCAATTATGACAAGCTTACTTTTCTTAAATCTCAAACTTCCTGGAAAGAGGAAATCTTTTTCGTTAATATTAATATTTTTAGCTATTGTTACAACATAAGGTGTTTTAACATTTTTGAGTGCTTCAAAAACCGCTCGAGTTTTACCAATTAATGGTTTACCTGTAATTAGAATACTCTGTTCTTTTTCTAAACATTCTAGTATTCTCTTGTCAGTTGAACGAGAGTAATAATATGGTTTATATTTTCTTGTTCTCATTAGTTTATCCTGTTTTATCTTGTGTGGTTTTTTCCAAATTACACTATAGTATTTTGTTCTCCTTTTGTATTCTTTTCCTAAATCTCTTATGAAATTTAGAATATCTCCTATTGGAACAGACATGTTAACCGTAATTTTTCTGTTAGAATAATTATAAACATTGTCAAAGTAGTTAATTATCTAGAAAGAAGAAAAAGAAAAAAGATGACAAAACTGCAACCTAACTGCAATGTGGTACGATAGGTATTTAAAAAGAAAAGGAGAAAGAATAAGTTGACATGGCTATAATGGTTCAAGGATCAAATCATACATGCACATTGCTAAGGGGTTTGGGAACTTCTAACAATGTGCAAATTTTTTTTGATACAGAAATAGA
>BPTO01000317.1 GCA_023705985.1 Candidatus Heimdallarchaeota archaeon
TGCTTTTGTTGCAACTAATACTAGTGGAATGACTATTATAAATATCACAAGACCTTTTTCTATCGGGTATATTAGTTCTTATGACTCAAGCCAAGTCTGTAAAGTAAGTGTTGATGGAAATTTTGCTTACATTGCAGCAGGAGAAGATGGTTTTCACGTTTTAAATATAACAAACATTAGAAATCCTTATAGTATATTCAATTCCGATTTACCAGTTTATGCTAATGATATTCACATTGACGGTGATTTCGCATATATTACAGATAAGTACAGTGAAAATGGCCTATTGGTTTATGATATTACCAATCCTTTATCACCTAAATTTCTTGGAAATTGTTTATTACCAGACAATGCTCTTGATATACATGTAGAAGGTTCTTACGCTTATATTGCGTGTTATTCTGCAGGATTACAAGTAATTGAGATAAACAAGGTTATATCTCCATCTTTAGCTGATTCCATTTCTGTATCAGGATTTAATGCTTATAATGTACATATTTCTGGTGACTATGCTTATGTTCCTGGAGGCTATACAACACAGATAGTGAATATAAGCAATCAGAATGATATCTCTATAGTTGGTAGTCTTGAGTTTTTTCTTGAGCCTCAATTTGAGTGCTATGATTTCCATGTTTTTGGTGATTATGGCTATCTAGCTTTTTATGATAGTGAAATGGTTGAAGCAGGAATATATGCTTATAATCTGACTGATCCCACAAATCCAGTCTTCCTCAATGAGTTTAGGGAACCTGGGGAAGGTTACAGTTTAGATGTTGCTGGTAATTATCTCTACTATGCCGTGGGGAGTCAAGGAATGATTATCGTAAACCTTGAAGGCAGTCAAGGTCCTGCTTATCCTATTTATGTAGATCGAGTATCTACGAATGGTGAAGCTTATGATGTATGTGTTTCTGGGAATTATGCTTACATAGCAGATGGTTCTAGTGGACTATTCATTGAAGATATTACAGATATTTGGGCTCTATCTTCAGTAGCTTCCTATGATATACAGGGAAATGCTCGAGGAATATATGTTTCAGGAGATTATGCTTATGTTGCAGATAGCAGTTATGGGTTGAAAGTTATTAACATAACAGATCCCTATAATCCAGAAGTTGTTGGTTCTTGTAGTACAGTAGATAGCGCACAAGATGTATATGTTTCGGGAGATTATGCATACATAGCTACAAGTACTGCTGGAATTACAGTTGTTAATATTACAAATCCAACTAATCCAGAAATTATAGATATTTCGGGCACAAGTGGTAATTCAAAAAAAGTTATTGTTTCAGGAAACTATGCATATGTAGCTGGTTATAACGAAGGATTAGAGATACTAGAAGTGAAGAAAAATATGTGTGATCAATTTGAATCTAATAGTATCGCTCAATCTATAGAGATTTATCATGAAGAGTACATTTCTTTGACAAGTGCTACTCTAACTGCTTCTAGTTCTACACCTGATGATACATCTATCTCTTACTTTATGTCTGCAGATAATGGAATTCATTGGGAACAAGTTACACTATGTGTCGAACATTACTTTTCAAATACTGGTAATCAGCTGAAATGGAGGGCAGTTTTATCAACTACAGATTCTTTGGAAACACCAAGTATTTCATCAATTGCTATCAGTTATGCTTCGATTTTGAATAATCCTTACTTAATATCACCTGTCAATGCATATACGACGGATGACAATACACCTATATTTGAATGGTCAAGCGTTGGTGGAACTTCAGAATATTTGATTCAAATAGACACAACAACAGGTTTCATCTCTCCTTTCATCAATGAAACCGTTCCCTCTTCCAGTACAAGCTACACACCTATCTCAGGTCTAGGAGATGGTATTTGGTATTGGAGAGTTGCTGCAATCGATGTAGATGGTGATTTAGGACTGTTTTCATCTTACAGAAGTATAGTTATTGATGCTAAAATGCCAACTATAGACCATCCTGAAAACTTTGATGTTGACTATGGTTCTATTAACAATTCTATTACTTGGCATCCGAATGATAATAATCCACTTTCTTATAATGTGACAAAAAATGGTGTACTCTTTGATGAAGGACCTTGGAATAATGAGGATATAACAGTTCTATTTGATGGTGAAATATTTGGAGAGTACCTCTCTTTCATGTGTACAGTATATGATGAAAATGGATACAGTGCTTCCGATGAAGTAGTAGTAAATGTTTTTGACTTTTCACCTCCTGTAATCTATCCTCCTGACGATGTCACTTATTACTTTGGTACTACTGGTCATAATATAACATGGATAGCAGATGAACCACATCCTGTTTCATATTCAGTTGTTAGAGATTGGGAGGAAGTAGTATCATTTGGTCTATGGGATGGTAGCCCAATAGTTGTAAACATTGATGGTTTATCATTAGGGAATCACACATATGATTGTTATCTATATGATGATGGAAGTAATGAAGCTAAAGATACAGTTTTAGTAGATGTTATCCCACTCAACCCCCCATCAATAGATCATCCTGATGATTTGATTGTTGATTATGGTTCAGGGGGATTAATCTCTTGGTATCCAATTGATAACAATCCATTTTATTATAACAT
>BPTO01000318.1 GCA_023705985.1 Candidatus Heimdallarchaeota archaeon
GACCACCGAGATCTACACTCTTTCCCTACACGACGCTCTTCCGATCTATAAGGACAAAATTACCAGCGATTTATATTGATGCACGATGCTTTGGAGTAACAGGAACAGTTCCAGGAGCAAACGTTTCAATTACTGGACCAATACAATTTGGGATAGGGAAATCTTTGAATAAGCCACAAGTACAAACAATGGTTATAACCTCTGTTATGTCAGCAAAAGGAGAACAAGGTGCTGGGACAATGGGTACATTTCACTATGTTGACTATTCATTGATTTTATTCCATGGTATAGCCTGTGAGTACAATAGTCATGAAACAAACCTGAAAGAAGAAGATTTATTTGCAGTTTATGAAGGTCTTTGGCAAGGAACAAAGGTTCTAAACACTAGATCAAAGTTCAACCACAATCCTCAACTATTACTGGCCGTTGTCTCGAAAGAAAGAGAGTTTCAAATAGGAGGACTAAATGAAGCATTCAGACTTGAAGAGGAAAAAGAAATCACAAATATAGGCAGTTGTAAAGTAATCGTTGACGATTTTATGTCTAAACTACTTGAAAATAGAGATAGTATCTTAAAAATCGAATATAAGGAAAGTAAAGGGGTTACCTATCTATATAATGGTGAAGAAAAGTACAGTATTGAAGAATTGTTAGATAATACAGGTTTTACACTAAAAGAAATTTAAAGATGGTTCGAATGGAAACAGTTATTTTCGATCTTAAAGGATCATTTGCTCATTTTCGAGCATTCGATACCACACGAAGGAATATGACTTATTCTTTTCCACCAAAAACCGCTGTAATAGGATTAATTGCGGGTATTCTAGGATTGCCTAGAAACACATATTGGGAGAATTCTCCTTTAAAAGATGCTAAGATCTCTTTACAGATTCTTAATCCTATATGGCGCTCTTCAATCACTACAAATTATCTTCAATTAAAATATCCTCTTTCACTAGCAAAAGGAATAAAGATTTTTATGGCCAAAGATCCATTCGAGATTAATTCAAAAGAAAAGCAGAGAGGTTTTAATGCTCCAATAAGATTGAATATACTTAGAAATGTAAATTACAGAATCTTTTTTCAAAGTGAGAATGATACGTTAATGGGAGATCTTACTCATCGTTTACAAGCGAAGAAGTACTGCTTCCCTCCCTATCTCGGACATGCAAACATGCTAGCAGAGATACAATTTATAGGAAAAAAGGAAATTAAAAACTTAGAAAAAGGTTTACATGAAGTTCATTCAATTGTGCCTGTTTCATCACTTGATCAAACTCAAATTAATCTAGATACTTTAGGTTATTCAGTTTTATTTAATGTTCCAAACAAACTATCATTGAGCGATAAAAAAACTGTTTACCTTTCAGAAGTAAAGAATTTAATTCTCAATGAGACTGCAGAAAAACATAATGTTAGGACGTATTTTAAAGCAAACAAAGTCAAGGAAGTGTCAATTAAAGACACTTCTTATAAAATTATATTCTGGTAATAACATGACAACGAATTCAACCTCATCTTCTTTTTTTCTTGCACGCCCTAGTCAATCACTCTATATGCATATCAAAAATATGCTTACTGAAGTAGTGATGTATAAACATCAAAGTCAGTCTTGCATTAATCTAAAAGACTCTCCTGAGTTAGAAGAGCTTGTGGATTTTTTTTATAAAACGCTAATCATATCACACGATTTTGGTAAAATTAATCCCTTCTACCAAAAAAAATTTAGGAAGATACAAACTGACAATATAAAGCTTACCTATCACACTCAAATTGGTGCTCTATTAGTGATAATACTCCAGGAAGAAATTATAAAGCACATAGTAGATGAGGAACTAATTAAAGAAGTAAATATGAATTTAGTAGCAATAGTTTTTTCAATATTAAACCACCATAAAAAAGGGTATCTTCCAAATAGTTTACTGGATGGGTTAATGAAATCTGGGACAGAAATGTTATATAGATATCTTTTCGAGATACAACAAGAAATCCTTTCATACTCAAATGATATTAAACCTATTGAAGAAATATTAAAGGAATATTTCTCTTTTTTACTTGAAGGAAACAGTTTATTAGAAAAATTGTTTCCTTTAGCAATCAAGACATTTTTAAGCATTGATGATGAAGAAGAGATATCAGAGTACTTCTACGATTTCGAAGAAATCTGGAAAGGATTACGTACTGACAATAGATTATTTCATTTGGTTCTAAATTACTATTCACTTCTTTGCGATTTAGACGAATGGGATGCTAAAACACATATAGAAGATACTGATAAACATCAATTTTCTTTTGAAAATGAATACATAGAAATTAATGGAGACATTGTAGAGAACTTACGAAAGAACGAATTTGATCCAATAAAGGACGATGAAGAAGATTTATTGTTACGTCTTAAACAGGATCTGTGGGACGATGTGAATAATATTCTCAATACTAAAGACCTTAAAAATAAACTTATCTCTGTTGCCTACCCAACAGGATCTGGAAAAACAATTTCTTTTCTACAATTAGCTTTCAATCTAAGAGAGAAATTTAAGAAGGAGCATGGGGAGAAGGTAAAAATAGTATAC
>BPTO01000319.1 GCA_023705985.1 Candidatus Heimdallarchaeota archaeon
ATATTTTAATTTTGTATAAAAATTATTACTACCCAACAAAATATCTATTTCAAATTGCAAATATAAATAACCTTGATGATCAAGATCATCACTAGTTACAGCTAATTCTCCATCAACAGTCGAACCTATATCTTGGTTAGCACTAGAATCATAAGTATAAGGTTGAAACTCATAATAAAAAGTTCCTTCACCACCACAATAAAGCTTAAAATTAACAGTACAATCTATTGAACCTGTTACAACAGGATTATACAAATACCGCCAAACAACCCTTGCATTATCATCATCATAAGCATAAGCAGGTTCTACTTGAGTAAAATCATAAATTTTTGCTGGATCATCACTAACATGCAATAATGAATTTATATCATATATCTGATAATTAAATTCAATATCACTTTTTACACTTTCCCCCTCAAACCAACCATCAGGAGTAGCAATTACCGGTAATGAAGTTTCTATTGGTGTAGAATCACTAATTAGTAAATCATCATCTACAAGAGATGATTTGTCAGACACTCTATCCAAAGACACCTGTATTACACTTGTTAGGACTAGAAGTCCTATAATGATTATTGTTATATATTTATTTTTCATTTTTCTTATCCTCACTAATCATTAAATAAGCAACCAAACTGCCTAATAGAGCTAAACCAATAGCCAGACTTACACAAACAAAATCATACAAAAAGAAAGAATCTGATATTGTTTGTGCTATAAATTCAACACCCATTTTTCGGAACACCCAGTGTTCAAAGAAAATAAAAGGTATCAATGATAATAGTACTAGTAAATATTTCTTCCCCATGAACATTAATAGAAAGCCGAGTGAAATATAAGCGAAGTATTCTACTATGCCTGCAATTCTCAATAAATTTGCGTTTTCAGCTACAAATCCACGAGTCCCTAAACCAATAGCTAAGAATACCAAAGTTATAATCAATGCTACAATCCATAGAATTTTGTCTTTTTTATTCATTTCCGATCTTTTTCCTTACTGATGGTTGGTTCTTTCTTATTATTAATTGTTTTTTCTTTCTCAATTTTTTTATAAAGTATAATATAATCATCTATCGGTTCAAAAATTAGAGTGTCTTTTGCTTTTAACTCAAATGAATCAACCAACGGTTTTGGTATAGTTACAAATAATGAATTATTATCGCATCTTTTCATAACCTTTCTTTCAAAAACAATTGGTAGCAATTTTCCAACACGTCCTACTTATTATCTACCTACTTTTAGTATATAACTATTGCTCATTCAATACGAAATACGCAATATATCATACGATATACAGATAAATTTTTATTTTAGTTATGTTTTTGTTTAAATAAAAAGAAAATTTTTTTGTTAACTAAAAAAAATAGGTGACTAAAAACATGACTAAAAAATCAGCATCCATAAGAAAAATTAGGAAAGATAAATCGGGAATAACTAAGTTCGCAGGATTTATTATCATTTTCTTAATCCTCATTGCTGCTGCAGGTATAGGTTACGGTCTTTATTGGTTTTTCACAAAACCAGTTATAGAACCACCATACGTTGATCCTCTATTGGGTGATGCAATTACAACAGTGTATAATGAGCAAACCGCTAGAAATGTTCCTATTAATATTGCTGTTAGGTCCCTTTATGATCCAGACATTGCAGTTATCCCTGGAATGGATATTTATATTTTCCAATATGGTACAACCATGCAGGAAATGTTAGCTGCCGATGGCTCAGGAAACCTAGTGCCTAACGAAGCAGCTTTGTTAGATAGTTTTAGTACTGATTCATCAGGTGCCGGTACGAGCAATCGAAACTTTCTTGGAAAAACTCTGTTAACAGCTTGTGTTGGATTAGATTCAAGTGCTAACAAGTCTCAAGTGAAAGATTTTGTCGTGCAAGGTTTAACCCAAGATACAACCCCCGCAAGTGTTGATTGTGGAATATTCTTTTACGAAGTTATGGCTGAGGAAACAGCTTGTACTTGGTCTTGGACCGACAATCAAGGTGCAACACTTACTTCGTGGAACTATACTGCCGATTCTGACGGTTTATTAGAAGCAAAAATTAAGCTTGTAATGTCAACCTCAGGTCAATGCTTGAGAGATATTTTCAGTAGAAAATACGGCAATCTCCCGCTTATGATTGCAGTCAAAGTTACTCATGGAAACGCTTCTACAAGTGCAGCAATTGATGTTGAATCACCTTACGATGATAAAGGAACACCAACCAATCAACTAGTCTTTGCATTCCTATTATCAGAAATAATCTACGAAGTCGATAGTACTGGTTCAGTCGAAGAGGATCATGAGAGTTATCGTTCTTGGGCTGTCACACTAGATTTCGGTGGTTGTGGACTAACCGTAAATGACACACAAGCATTTACCATTGGTGGATGGTGTCTAATAGAACAAGACTTGGATCAACCAATCTCCGCTGGATTACCATCAGGCGATTCTGCTTCATGGTTCCAAGATGCCTTAGCAACACTTACAATCGAAGCATAGGAAAACTAGGTTGGGTTTCCTATGAAAATTAAACATGCGATAGTACTAGGTGTAGTA
>BPTO01000320.1 GCA_023705985.1 Candidatus Heimdallarchaeota archaeon
AAAAGAACAATTGATGATTTCTTTTATTTAGCTGTTCTCAAACAAAGAAAAGATTCTAGTTTTGATATCGTATTCAATAACAATACTATAATCATCCAACCTATTGATAGTACAGAATTGACTCCAGATATAGGAGATAATAATGATGGAAGATGGACATTACAAAAAGAAGTACGTGTAAATAGACTAGATTACAAAGTTGTGGGAGAAGTTTATTATTTAGAAAAAAGTTCTCCAAGTAAAAGTGGAATAAAATTTACAACAGATATAGATTTAGGAATATTAAATAGAAAACCTTATAGACGTTTTGAGATTTCATTAGAAATTGTTAGTAGATTGGGGGGTATATTTATCTGTACTTACCTCGAAGAAGTTCAGCTATCAACAAGAAACGGGTTCAATGAGAAATCGAAAACATGGGAAGAACATGAAGAGATAATTACAAAAATACTTGAACCAATCATAAAGGAGATAATACAACATAGAAGAAAAAGACTAACTAAAGAAGAGTTGAAACTTCTTTCAGAGATAAATAAATGCGTTGAACAAATAATAAGTGAATTACCCGACTTTGCTGTTTTTGGAGCAATAGCTCAAACTGGGCAAGAAGAAGGTAGTGGAGCGATCGCTACTAAGGGGTCAACTGTTTCCACTGGACAAAAAGGTACGATGACAAGTGGAACTGGCTCACTACATACTCCGCAATCACAGACTCCAAAACATAAAGGAACAGTGATACAAGGGAAGGGTACAAGTAGGAAAAAGAAAGGAGCTCCCCCAATCGAATTTGTGTCTGCTAAGAAAAGACCGTCTGTATTTACAGAGAAGGGGAAAATATGCATTAATATTGAGCATAAAATGTTTTTGCAAACACAGAAAACATCTGCTATTATAAACAGATGGTACATTGCAGATTTGATTGGTACTGAATTATCGAGCAAATTACCTATTCCAGAAGAATATCAAGATGATGTTCCATCCATTGGTAAGTATATAATAATGAAAAAAAAGGAATTTGCAGATAAAGTTACAGAATATTGGTTCTAGGGATAAAGATGACGATAAACTATAGATTCAAAATGTATTATGATGAGCTCTGGAGACTTAGTCCTCTACAAAGAATAGAATACATTCCTAACCTTATTGAGATTCAAGAGAAATTAAACGGTATAATGGATGACATAAAAAAACTAATAGAAGTAAAAGAAAGGGAAAAGGGGAGCATAGTGGATAAGTGGAATGCTTCTATCCGCATCCGAAAGTTCAACATAAGGTTGGAAAGGGAAGGAATTATTCTTTATGGATTTTCTTCCTTTTTACGAGAGAGGTTGGGTGTAGGGGTTAATATGTCTAGAATGCTTGTCAAATTATGTTTCTTTACAAAAAAAGAAGTAGAAGTGATAGGGAAAACAATTTCCTTTCAGAACCTTGTTAAAGGAAAAAGTAGAAAAATACCTTATAACTATAAAGAGATGATAAAAAGTTATTCCGAAGGGGAGTTATCAAGGGAAGAATTTAGGAAAAATTGGTTTGAAGAAAAAGAAAGAATATCAGTTAGGGTTTAAAATTTTCATTTTTCAATTCTTCTATATCTTCCCATTCTTCCAAGAATTGAATCATCTCCGCAATAAAATAAATCGCTATCAGTTTCTCCTGGATAGTAAAGAGCTTCATCTATCATTCTTTTTTTTGTACAAAGCTATTTAATCACCAATATTACAAAAAGACACTGTTTTTCGGTTTGGGCTCAAAAAGGTAAAAACGTAAGGAAAAATTACCATTTAACTATTCCTTTGTTGCTGGTTGAGTTTCATTCATCTTCTTTAAATCCAGAAATTTACCTTTTAATTTTTGTATTGCTCGATAGAAATCGCTATCCCCAAATTCTTTTCTGATAATAATCAATGGATCTCTGATGTTGTTACTCGTTATTTCCAGTTCTTTTTTGTACATCATGATTTCATCTATTGTTGCTTTGTCGAATAAAATAAGATCACCTGTAGATATTAAGCCAGTAATAACTTCTTTTGTTGGAAGTATACCCAGATTTTTATTATAGGTTGGGTGAAGTATTTCTGCATTAGTATCTAATTCAAAAAGAATAGATGTAATATACTTATTCTTTTTTTCTATGTTCTGTTCTTTATCTTTCCACCTATAAAGGAAAATATCAATTACAAATCCCAAAGAAGCACCAAAAATTAGAAAACCTAAATTTATTAAACTCGAAATATAGTCAGCCATAGAAGACCAAGAGAAGATAAATTGATAAACTTTGCTTCAACTCTGGTGCAATTACAAAAAGACTCAAGTTTCGTTTGGTCTCAGAATAGTAAAAAAGAAAGAGAAAATTACTGTTAGCAATTTAAATGCTTTTTTCATATTCTCTAATTGCTACAACTATTAATTGTACAATAATATTATCAGGATATTTTTGTTCTAGTAATTCAGCTAATCCGTGATAACCTGTACTTTTAATAAATACTGTGAAAAGTTCATAGATCGGAAGAGCGTCGTGTAGGGAAAGAGTGTAGATCTCGGTGGT
>BPTO01000321.1 GCA_023705985.1 Candidatus Heimdallarchaeota archaeon
TGATACTAGTATAGGATGAACAGCTAAAGCAGCATAATCACCTTTAGAATCACTTACAACTTCCATATCAATGAAGTTTGGTCCCTCGTTAGAATCATATCCTGCTAGTATACTCATGTAAAGAGTATCCCCAAGATTGTAATAGTATTCTCCTCCTATCTCGTCAGCTTCAGTTAAAGGACGATAAAACTCGACACTTCTCTTATGATCATCAGAGTCATATGTCCAAGTACCATTACCATTATCTGTTCCACCTATACTAGTATCAGGAATAGGTTCATCACCTTCAGCTGGTTTAAAGACATAATCCATAGCACCATAAGTACTGAGCATGAAAAGATCAACACCATTAGGATCGTCCATAATGTATTCATTCTTTCCAAACGCAAAGATAAGCATATCATCATCAGTATCCGTTTCATCGTATGTTTCAAAATAGAAGTAGATGTTTACGCTATCTTGAATAATCCTCAATTTTCCGTCATGGAAAGAGCTTTCATCAAAATAACCTGTGTCAAAATCTACATATTTAAGAAGAATACTGTAAGAAGTAGCATCACTCCAGAAACTTTCAGTGTCATAACCATCATAAACAACCTCAACGTATTCCATGTAAGGTGCTTCAAAACCAGAGCTTAATATGGTCGGCATGAAACCTTCTTTGTCTTTAAAAGGTAGCTCTAGATAATCACCCATATCTTGACCTATTGAAAGCCTGATAAAGTTAAAACCGTTTTCACACATAGAGCCGAAGTTAGGACCACTTTCATATGTTGATATACCTACCCATGCAACCATTGCAACTGCTATACTATTACCATAGTTAAGATAGATATCGTGCCCAAGAGTGTCTCCTGAACGAATTTCTTTTGCGAATTCAAAGTAAGTTCCGTCACCGCTTATGACAGAATGAGCTACCATATTGTTTGTTCCACCTTGACTATAATCATCATGTGGACCCTCAGTAACATTTTCATCAAATGCAGAATAAGCCATATCCATGTAATCATCGGTTACTGCATCGATATGCATACCATCATTATCATCCCCAGGAATACCAAAGAAGAAAAGATCCATAGCGTCTACTCTGCCAAAATCATCAGGCATAAAGATTGCACCAGACAAATAAGTATCATTGTAAACAAATTGTACTGTAACGTTAAGGGTCAGAACCAAGGAGTTTAAATTGTAATCAGATATAGCTGAGTCATAAGTAAATTCATACATTTCAAGAAGTACTTCTCCAACAGAAGCCCATTCATTGAAAAAACCATCTACATATACATCATCCTTATGACTAGCTATATAGCTAATAACATAATCATCCATCTCTTCTCCATATACTAAACTAGTACTAAAAAATAAACTAGAGAGAACTAAGAGAAAGGATATTGTACACAAAAATTTCATTTTTGACATTATTTTATCCCAGAACCACTAATTGTTCTAATATATACTATTCTAGTTCAGATATTTATATTCTGTTATTAAGGAAATTCTTACTCTGTAATTGGACAATCAATTCACTAATTTAGAACGCTCATATCACAACTTCTTAGGAGTTAGAGGACTATTTTAATCATCTTCTTCGACTAAATATACTTTCAAATCTTTGATTAGAAATCCTTAATCACTGTAGTATTCTGAGCACTTGAAAAAGTTAGTAATGTGGCTGTAGGATAGAAAAGAGAGTGGAGGTTTATATGGATTAATGTCTTATTTTAGAAATAAGGGGAAGATGATAATAATGAAAAACGCGAAAGATAAGAGAAAAAGTAAAAAATTTAATGATTATGAGTCTATTTCTGGATCCGCAATTGGATCTATCACATTAATAGTTCCTATGTTTTGAAATGATTTATCGTGCGTTATTAGATTTTTGCATCCTGCTTTCTCCATACAAACAACGATTGATATATCCCTACTCCCTAATCCTTTATGAGCATGTTCTTTCATTAACTCTATTTGTTTGTTGAAATCATTAGAAGTAAACTCTAATATCTGAAAATTCCCTCTTTGAAAAATATTAGCCTTATCATATCCTTTTTCTGCTCCTAGTCTTTTAAATAGGAAATGCAATACTTCCAATAGTATAATATTGGTTATAGCAACCTTTTGTTCGTAGATTATTTTTTCAATAAAATCCGTAACATATTTATGTTCTGGAAGAGTTTTATCAAAATAATAGCACCATATATTACTGTCAACTACATTCATTTGCTACTATCTTCCCAGATTTTTTTTAGTTCTAAAGGATCTATTTGATCTTCTTTATCTGTAATACATCCCTTTAGATTCTTAATTAGTTGCTCTGAATCTACTACTTTGGTTAGGATCAACTCTCCATCTCTTTCAACAAGTATAAGTTTTTCACCTGCTTTTAATCCTAATTTTTCTCTTTCTTCTTTAGGAATTGTTATCCTTCCTCTCTCATCTAATTCTATAACAGCCACAAACTCACCATTACCCATTAAGTTACCCATCTTAATATTTCTTTCTATCCATAATCAACTGATAAGTTTTAGAGCTGCTTCTCAAAA
>BPTO01000322.1 GCA_023705985.1 Candidatus Heimdallarchaeota archaeon
CTCTTTCTGAAATACAGCTTAGATTATTACAAGTAACAGATTTCTATACAGATATTTTCTTTTTCTATATTCCAATTTTAATAATAGCTTTCAAGAAAAATTTACATAAAAAAATTCGAATTCCCTTCTTAATCTATATTTTAGTCGATTTTGCAGTAATAACCTTTTTTATGTTCAACGCATTTACTAGTCCAGTAGATTATAATCAATTTGTAATCAATTTATACAAACCTGGAGTCTTCTTCTTACTCATTTCAGTATTTTCTCCCTTTTTATTTAAAGAAGTTATTAATGATTTCAAATTTAAAGCAAGAGATATTGTAATTATTTCAAGTCTGTTTGTTTTCTCTCAATTTCTCTTTTGGTTAGCAACTTTCTAATAGCTTCTTTTTCTAATACAAAAACTCGCTAATATCAAGATTTGACAATTCGTAGAAAACACTTTCCTTATCCTTATTTAAACTCATAATTTCCATTAATCTATTAATTACTTTTTCAGCTAATATTTTTTCATTAGTTATCATTGATTCAGTAAAGAAGCTTAATAGGCTTTCAAGGATATCTGTATCATTTGATAGGTAAAGAAGGGTTTTAATATATTGTTTCAAATCTGATGGAATTATATTTCTCACTGTACATAATTTAGTAAAAGTAGTTATTACTTGATCCATAATCCCCAAATCACTGTGAATCTTCAAACATTCAATAAAATTGGTCGAAAAATCTTCAGTAACCTTCTCGGGAAAATTTAGTACAATGCTATTAACAATCTGGAAAGCGCGATTTACAATTAACGGATGACTAGCGCTTAAAGCTATATTTTCCACAAAAAGGAAAATTGTTTTAACATTTTCTGATATATCATGTTTAAATGCAAAATTGCTAATTGTTTGTAAAGAAGTATAGCAAATATCTTCTTGTTTTATTTTCATAATTATGTTGAAAAGCGCATTTAAGGGATATTCTACAGCTTTTGAATTGAACTGAAAAACTAACTGCATAAACAGCTCTATTCCTCTCATTCGTATATTTTTATCGTGATGAGATTTTAATATTTTAATAATTCTTTCAACGTTTAATTCTGTTAGCATTTCCTTTTTCAATAAAGCTTCCAGAGCCTTTAAACCCATCTCTCTTAGGTTATCTTCATATGTTGCTCTGGCTATCCCTATCATTATATCCACTAGATAACTTATCTTTTCTTTTGTTGCTAGAACCAAATCAGGGTAAGCAAAAAGAGTTATTTCTCTTAACTGTTTTTCATATGAAAAAGTTAGTAATTTTATGATATCACTTGTGTATTGACTTAATTTAGCTAATGATTTCCTCTTGAAAATTATCTCTTCTAAGCATTTGAAAGCAGTTATTCGCATTTCAGATTCATCTGTAGATTTGAAAATCATTATGTATGATTCAGCTATACCGAATAAAGGAGTGTACTTATCAATATTAGTTATAATATTGTTCAAACTTCCCATTGCGTTCATTCTCAAAGATTCATTCGACGTAACTCGCAATATTTCAGTAAGAGCTATAGCTACATCTCTCCCTAAATCAGAATCTTCAATTGGGAGCAGAAGTATAGCGTTAATAACACTTTGAATATTAGGTTGGCTTTGAAGAAACCTATCTTGTTTTACTGCTTTGAAAAGTTGTCGAAGTTCCAGTGAATCTTTCCCACTAGGTCTGACTTTTTTCATCCCTTTTCTTATTATTTCAAAATCTTTAGTAATATTGAATAATTGTTTTACTTTGTCTTTGTTTTCTAGTAAAAGTCGCTCAATCTCTTGCTCTTCTTCATCTAATTCATCATCAGTTAATAGAGAGGCAAGTGCTTGAGAAGCAGCATCTCTTACTCGAGGGTTTGGATCATTTAATTGAGCACTTAACAGAACCTCTGAAACTTTAGAATCTCTAAAATTGGCTAGTATATAAGCAGCTCTTTCTCTTTGAAGAGGTATAGAGCTATATTTTAGCTGTTTAATTAGACTATCAATCTCAGAGTCTTCTGTGGATTCATTCATAGACATGTAATAAAATGTTTCAAACATATATGAACTTTTGTTTATTCCTTCAAGAAACTCAAAGATTACTCTTTAGCGCTTTATCCGTGTGGGTTGACACAAAGAGTAAGATTTTTGTAGTATTGTGCAAAAATCAAGTCGATGCCTGAATCACAATCAGATTCTATAGTTGAAGAAAAAAGAACTTCTGCAGGTAGAAAGAAAGTTGCCTGGTCGAAAAAAAAGATCCTTGCTGTAACTATTTTTGCATTAATAGTCATCATTTCTATAGCTGTTTTAGTTTTAACATTTATAGATAAAACATTTTTATTTACAATGGTTAAAGATTACTTCATTCTTCCTTTACTAGAGATTGGGTTTTGGGCTTATATTGTATTTTTAGGCATAATGATCTTACAAAGTTTAATAGTTCCAATCCCTTCAGAATTGATATTGTTGTCTGGGGGAATGATCTTTGGATTATGGCCTGGTGTGATAATAGGTACAGTTGGTTCCTTATTGAGTGGTGTAGTC
>BPTO01000323.1 GCA_023705985.1 Candidatus Heimdallarchaeota archaeon
GTGCTCTTCAGATCTAGAATCAAATGCAAATAAATATTTATTCAGTTTTATGCAAAATTAACAATTTTCTATCAAAAATAGATATTTTAAAAGCTGTTAGATTAGGAATACAGGTTCAAATTAAAGAACTAGCTTTAGAAATAGATTCCTGTCAATCTGCAAATGAGAATTTTAAGAATATAGTTTCGCGAGTTTTTGGTCAAGAACAAGATATTTCAACATTAATAGAATATTTATTTGCATTTGATTCTCCAAGTCCAGACTTTGACACTTCCTATAATTCCATAGCAAGTAACATTTCTGAGACTATAATTTAACTCTCAATTCCTATAAGAACAAAATTCAATGAGATATCAAGGTATGGGTTTAAGAATATACTACTCCCCATTCCTGATGATGCATTAACTTCAGATTTTTACAAAAAAATACTAGCAGATGCTTCTACATTCCTTGGGAGAAAAGTAGAGAAAATAATGAAAAGTTTACAAAATATGTCTGAAGAAGTGGAAAACTGGGATCCTGAAACACATGATAATCCATTAGTAGACTGGTTAGTAGATATAAGTAACAGCTTGGAAGATGACTTAGGAAGCCAATTGGACACTTTTTCTGAACAGGGTTATATTAATGATATTTTATCAGTGCTACAACAGTTTACAGATGGTTCAAAAATACCAATACTTACGCCATACATTCTGAGTACCGACGAAAGTGATTGTGATGACTGGGAGTACGATTTTACTAATTTTGAAACTCCAGTTGAATTAATGAATGAGGATAGCACTAGATCTGAATTAGAAGAATTTGCTTTGGTCAGAAGACCAATTCAAGATTTGCTTACAATGTTATCAAGCAATAATGAATTCAAATTACATGTTAGAAGATATAGAGAATCTCTTGAAGATCTTTTAACAGATGATGAAATAGAAGAAGATACTGAAGAAGCTGACTCAGAAATAGATGATTACTTCTACATCTCTTCTATAGAAAGAAATCCTGCGAGTACAAATAAAGTATTCAGTTGTTTACTTATAGACCAATTGAAAGAATTCTTTCCAAATATGGTAGAAACATCAGGTATAGCATACAGATACAATGCACCACAATCAGAAGCACCTAATGCGATTTTAATAGCTGTTCCACCTCAAAAAAACGATATGAGAAGATGGTTTGGGGAAGAAAATCTTCTAGCAGAAACGATTCACAGTACATTAGAATTGATTAAGATAAGAATGGTGGGAAGTGAAGACGTTAAGGGAAGTCCTAATATAGGTCAGTATCTTCCAGCATTAATTTTTGAAAGTAGTAATATAGGGAAAGACAAATGGTATCATCATGCACTATTTCCTGATTTTAAATTGTTTCTGCAAGATTATCAACATCAATCACTATTTGATTATTACCCAATATCTCTTCTAAATGAAGAAGAAAGGGAAATCGTAGAGGGGCCGGAAGAAAGTGCTGAAAGAAGCGAAAATAGTAGTTCAGAGGAGGAATAGTAGGTGAGATTATGAGTAGAATATATGAAACAACAACAGAGAGAGCTGAAAGAGCTATTAGAACAGCTATTAGAACTTCAGTTTTGCCAAATAGAGATGGTTTGAAATTTTTGAGAACAAGACTTGAACCAGTAAACAAGGTTCATCCAATAGTAGAAGGTATACAAGCCAAGGTTAAAGGCCCACTTTGGTTACTGGGAAGGCAATGGCAAATGGGTGAATTTGATGCACAAAACTGTGGTAGACCAATAAGAACTGAACTGAGTTTCACTCAAAAACCGCTTGATAAAGTATGTAGGGATAGACAGGATCCAGAAAATGAAATAGCAATAGTTGATTTAAAAGAACCTTTAGAGAAAATTGTTGAAGAAGAACCTATACAGGGAGTAAGAGATGAATTCAGAGTTCCTTCTTGGGATCCAAAAAGAATGGAGTATTGGTTCAAATTAAAGGATGAAACAACAGTTCTTGAAGCCAAAGAATATGATGGTAACTATTTGGATTGGCATATTTTCAATCTTATTGATACAGGTAGTTTCCCTGAAGAAGAAATTGATATGATTATTCCTCCCAAGAGATTGAGCTATTTTGGTATGCCAAATTCTAGGTGGTGGGCATTCGAAGATAAAACAATTGATGTTGGAGAGATTAGTAGAACACAATTGAATTATCTAACTATGTTATTGATCGAGTTCGCATTACTCTATTCTAATGATTGGTTCATTATCCCTATTGAATATAATGTGGGAAATATTAGAAAAATAACTAGATTTGCAGTTATAGATAGTTTTGGAGTAGTAACAAACCTATCTCCTGTTGTTGATACTACTGCAGAAAGAACAGGATGGGAAGTTTTCACACTATCCCCTGAAAATGATGAAGAAAAAGCTGATGGGCGCATCTTCTATTCTCCCAATAATCTTTCTAGCGGTGGATTAGAAAGTGAACCTTTAGAAGAAGTAAGCTTCATGAGAGATGAGTTAGCAAATCTAGTTATTTTTCTAATATTTCC
>BPTO01000324.1 GCA_023705985.1 Candidatus Heimdallarchaeota archaeon
TTCTTAGAGTTAACACTAGACCGACTAATGTGAGTCCAGTAACAGCTATGATAGATGAAAAACCTGGACACTTACTACATGTTGGACCTGAATTTTTACAAGTACTGATAATAGGACACACTTTTACGATTACTTTATGAGTTGCAGTATTTGGTAAAAAGCCAGTTATAGAATAATCATAGATGCACACATATTCATAATTCGTACCTCTAGTTCCAGCAGATAGATCATCAATATCCGTGATAACAGTTATCGTTGTTGTGAAACCACCATCAGTATCAATTATAATTCCATCTTTTTTGATCGTATAGGAAGTAGAATTAACCGATTCATTGCATTCAAGGGGAACGGTAATTATCCATTCTATCTTATTACCAGTATCTCCTTCATTATAACAATAACAATCTGGAGCTATAATCGCATCCACGAAAATTGAGCAATTATAAGATAGGGGTTTAGGATTATCAGGTAAAACTGGAATTGAAGAAATATCAGCAACAGAAGTTTGTGGATTAGTAAATGCTAAAATAATCAAACTGAGTATTAGTAGTTTGTTTCTTAATTTTAATTTCAAAATATTAGAGCGTGTATATTCCATTAAACATTCACCTCCATGTTCCATATACAATAGACACAAGAATATATAAAGTTTTAGAGAATATTCTTAAAGTTTCACTCACAACACATATAAATTAACATTTGATGCATTAAAGAGCAATATGGGAGAACCAATTTACAATATCCTTATATATTTAAAATTTCAAATGAATGAAAGTATGAATCTTAAAAGTAAATATCTGTGGAGGACAATTGTGGTTTTTATAATTTTTGTCGCATCAAATTTTTTGGGATTTATATTTGTTTTTGGTAAATATCAAGGAGGTTTGGAAGCTTTAGGTGTTGAAAATCCTTTTGAGGAAGAAGTTGATTTACCATATTGGTTTTGGAATTGGATTGATATTAAAAGCAAAGATGGAAGAACTCTTTTAAGATTACACTATTTATTTGGTTTTCCAAATCCAATAGCAGGAGAACAGTTGGAAATAGGTTTGTACTTCAAAGTTGAACCTGTGACCTATGATTTTTTAGTAAACAAAGAGGATTATTTTGATTACGTGGAAGCAAGTTTATTTGAGATAACAGCTAGTTCAGGCAATGATTCTTTTATCTATAATACACTATATAGTACAGAAAAATTTGCTTTAACTAATGAATTAAGATCATATATTCAAGTTGTATCTATTCCTACAAATTGGAATATCTCTCTACAGCAATATATCTCTTTTCGTTTTGGAAATTTTCGTATAATTCAGGGTTCCAAGCAATTTGATGCAAGAATGCAAGAAGGGCAAACACAGATACTTGTTTTCTTCAACAAATCAGATTTTGATCTAGTTGAATCACATTCTAAAGGAACAATAAAACGAGATTTCCTTACTGAATTCTCAATTCTTCTAGATATAGCTCTTGTCTACAAAATTCTATTAACCTGCTTAATAGGTCTTGGAGTGACATTTACCGGATATATTTTTTCTTCAGAATGGTTTACTCAAAGACATAACAAGAAGCACATAAAAATTAAAGAAAAACAGATTGCTAATATACCAAAAATCGAAATTGAAACTTCTCTAAAGAAGCTTATCAAAATTTGCAAGTGTAGATACATCTTGTATAGTATTGCATCCATTAATTTTATATTTGCAGTACTAATGTTCTTTTTAGCGTATATATGGTTTGGTGCACTAACTGGAAAGTATTATACGATCATAACTGCATCTATTTCAATTTGTACATTTCTAGGTTATCTTTTCTTTGTAGGAAGAGTAAAGAATACAAGTAGGGATATAATTGAGAAAACAGAGATGAATGATACAATAGTTGATAACATAAAGAAAATTAACAAAAGTTATGAGATATCATTTAAGGAAATAGCAACAACATTGGGTATTCTTATCACATTGTTCTTATTCATAATAGGAAGTGCAGCAGTCCAATCCTTGTGGTTCTGATTCTATCCTTTTTGTTCCTTACTTTACAGATCTACTACTAGCTTACAATAATCAGTAACACTGTAGTTTAGTTTCTTAGCAGAAATAGCATCACATTCTGTCATAATATCCTTAATTTCTTTTTCCGCACCTGAATCAGTTAATACTACACCTAGGAGAGGATATAGTTTACTAAACATAATTCCAAGATGCTTATTAACACAACGTTTAACAGATTCGTCACCTATGAAGCTGAAAGTAATCCTTAATGCTCCCAGAAGATTAATTGACTTTTAGAATTGGTTTCCGATATTCTTCTTACTAGTGAAAACTAGTTTTATATCTTCATAAGTAGCAAATCCACCTGAGATATCTAATCCAATAACACTAGCTAATGCTACCCAATCAATCACATTGTCTATACCTTCAATAAGTCCTAATGCAACTAGTACATTAACTGCAATTGCTAGAAGAATGAATACCATCCTTATCCAAAATTGTTGATTGTATTTCTTAA
>BPTO01000325.1 GCA_023705985.1 Candidatus Heimdallarchaeota archaeon
GTGGAATTTCCTTAAATATAATGGACAATGTATGCGAAAAATGTTTTTTGTCATCAAGAACCGAACAGAAGAAAAGACTCTACCTTTTATCAGCAGTTTAGGTCCATTTCTCTATCCTTGTCGTAACGAAGTTTTTAACTACTTTAGAAACAGCAGGATACATGTGTATGACAAAAAACATTTTTCGCATACATTGTCCATTATATTTAAGGAAATTCCACTGTTCCCTGACATTTGAGTTAAACAAAATCTCAACAACAGGAAGGAATCTAAATGAGTTAATCACTACATCTTCCATGATGAAAGCCCTAACAAATTGAATGAGTTATATAAAAAGTTGTGTAAAGACCTTTAAAGATTTTTATCAACCTCATTTCAACAAAACATTAGCAAAGAATAAAATATCAATGGGTGAGAAACAAAACAGTTTAATATTTCAATCATCTATGTTCTTATAGGGATATTCACGTTCATTTTCTGAATATTAAGGGAACTGTTATATTCCCTTTTCCTATTTCTGTTCAAAAAAATCATCTGTAATTAATATGGTCATTTTTGTTACAAAATTGTAAAAATACCGCTTTTTTTTACCATTCAAATCAAAATTGCAAATGCTTTTATTTCAGATTTAAAGGATTCAATAAGGTAGAGTTATGAGCCAAATACGAATAGAAGAAGGATTTCCAAGACACAGAAGTGTAGTTGAGAATATCAATCTATTAGGAGGAGAGATTAAGATCAAACTACTAGCACCACAAGATGTAATATTTCCTCTTTTTACAGGTTCAATAATTAGAGCATCTTTTCTTCATTTCATTGCTGAAAATGATTCTCTTCTTGCGGATGAATTACACAGAGATTACAGTATTCGTCCATATTCTATATCACAGATCAAAACAAATGATAAGAAACAAGATAAATCAAATAGGAGCGAAGTTCGAATAAGAAGAGGGGAAATATTCTCATTCTCAATCAGATTACTAAATCCTCAATTGTTAGAAAAGACAGTGAGAATCTTTGTCAATAATGCGAATCCGTGCTTCTATCTATTAAATCAAGAATATAATGTTTCTTCTTTTGAGTGCAAGAAACTATCGTTTGATCTGAAAAAGCAAGGTTTCATGGTAAAAATTTTCTTTAACACTCCCACATATTTTTCAAGTCTATACAGTTCACATCCAGTACTATTTCCTGAAACCAAATATTTGTTCATGAATATAGCGAAGAATTGGAATCAATTCCATAGCAATTGTGCGAAAATACCTTTAGAGCTACTAAAGAAATGGTTAGAAGAAAATGTGGTAATTAATGACTATAAGATGAGTACAAGAAGAGTGTACTTAGGAAAAAGAAATCCAATTCTAGGTTTCAAAGGTTGGATTGTATACAGATTCCTAAAACAAGACAATATCTTTGGATGGATAGGAATACTCTGTGAATATGCAAAAATAACTAATGTAGGAGGGAATAGAACCGCAGGAATGGGAGAAATTGAAGTAAAATGGATAGAAAACAAAAGAAAGAATACAAACAATTCAAGTAAACTGAACGAGATTATGCAAATTAATTGACAAAGAGAGATAAAGAAGTATTATCAAAAAATGAGAGATTGAGATGGGTAACCTTGAAAATGAAGTAGAAAACAATCATAGAACAAGGTTTTCAACAGATTTTACTACTTTCTTTGTAATGAAATAGAGGAAGAATTAACCAATCCAATAGTGTCTTCGTATTCAGTTCTTAAAATGGATCCTGATTATTATGTTAGTTTTCTAATAATCAAAGAGAATGAAGAGGTTATAATGGAAGAATAAAAGAAGACTACAAAATGCAACTAGTAGCTGAAGTAGTTGCATTAGAAAAAGAGGGAATAAATTTAACAGAAGTAGAAATACAAACAAAAGATGGAAAAATAATAAGAGAAAAAGCAGAAAAAGAAAAAGTACTAAAAGTAATAGAAGAAATAAGAGAAACAATAGAAATAATAGAAACAGAGATTATACCAGAAGAGATAGAAAAAAAAAGAAATGTGTAGACTGCGAGTGCAGAAATATTTGTAAACCCAACCTGTGAAAAAACGCATATCTTTATAAATAAATTCCAAATCTGAGATATGCAACAAAAGAGAAATTAGAAAGCGCGAAACATGTAAGAACGTGAGAAAATCGAACGGTTGCATAAAGGATCTCAGCTACTAGAGAATTGAAATTTCATTTGCATCAGCAGTTATCTCTCTTTGAATCTTGATGGTTGCATAAAGTATCTCAGCTACTAGAGAATTGAAATTGACCATCCCAATTATCGAGTTCGGGATACATATGCCAGTTGCATAAAGTATCTCAGCTACTAGAGAATTGAAATTAAATGTCTTTGACACCTACCATAACGATGAGACATAGGTTGCATAAAGTATCTCAGCTACTAGAGAATTGAAATTTGTTAGGGGAATAATGTCCCAAGCTTTAGCGTTTTCTAAGTTGCATAAAGTATCTCAGCTACT
>BPTO01000326.1 GCA_023705985.1 Candidatus Heimdallarchaeota archaeon
TGCCTTTATATAGAAGTGATCCTACTATACCTGCAACAAACGCTGATAAAAAGCACCCCAAATATACAACATAATCTGGGGTCCCTATTGAGATAAATATCCAATTAGTTACAATATTTCCTATTATGACAATTATTACAGCTATTATAATAAGTAAAATATTGTATTGTTTTTCAGAAAACTGTTTCACAGGAACACTTGCATTATTCTAATTTAAAGATTTCTACCAGATATGTTAAATTTTCTTGATAATCAGAATCAAAAATACCTTTATTAAATTATGAAAGAAGTTCTTATTTACAATTATATGGACTGAAAATTTTTCAATATGCTTAAGAATTTTTATTTTATGCTCTCCAAATATTTATTTTCCTCAATTGCTTCTATTCAATTATTAAAAGGCTAGTATGTGGATCAGTTATCGAATTACATCTTAAAGGATACAAAATTACTATCATGTATTCTGTGTTATTTATTCTTTTAGTGGAACTCCTGATATTCACACATTCCATATAAAATCCTCCACAAGCGGTGTATTCATAGTACAGTTTCACATCTAATTTTCTTATAAACCAAATTAGTCTATCTACCTGATTCCTTTTTAGTCTCGATTTATCAATTCTATTCATGAAGTCCACAACATAATCATAAAAGGATCTTATTGCTTTGTCAGATTCGTTATTTCTTTCCTTTTCTTCAATTTTCTCTAACTCAGCTTCAAAATCTCTAACTCTCATAGAAAGTACTATCTTTAAGTTAATTTTAAGTATAGCAGAATAAATATCGTGCTGAAAGTGTATAAAAAAGCTAGAAACCAACAAAGTAATGCTAGCGAACAGATTTATTAATCAGCTGAAACCTTCTTCTTATATATAGAAAGTAAATTCATACAAATTCAAGGAGTAAAAAAAATGAAATTAGGAAAAACTACAAAAAAAAGTTTCACTCTTCTAATGATTGTTATTTTTCTTGCAATTGCTTTAGCTTTATCCCCGTCCAGCATTCGTGCTGAAGATAACTATCAGCAGAAAGCAAGTGATAACATTATAAGAGCTTTGACACCAAGTGGTTCAATAACAATAACTCACGACGATAACTTCACTCATTATGATTTCGATGGACAAGGAACAGCACTTGAACCCTATATCATTAATGATTTAGATATTACGCCCACTGAAGAATATGGTATTTCGGTTTCTGACACGACCAAGTACTTTGTTATCAAATTTAACTATATCACCGGTGCATCAAGTTGTGGTATACTCATAGATCAAATTGCATCTGGAACTGCTGTTGTTCTAAATAATACTTGTGAAAGCAATGGTGATGCTGGAATTGTGGTAGTGGGTACAAATAACCTCTTAGTTTCGCAAAATGTCTGTAGTGATAATGGTAATTATGGAATATATCTACAGAATTGCAATGGTTTTGAGATATTCAATAATACCTGTAATGGGAATACATTCGGAATAGCTTTACAGGATAGCTCTTCATGTGTACTTGATGACAATATAGGGATGGATAACTCAGATTCTGGTGTTCATGTGCACATTTCTTGCAGCTATATTGAAATCTACGGTGGTTATTTTTCAGGAAGTGTCTATGGGATTGAAATGTATGGTTCAGACAATTGTACAATAACTGGTAATGTTCTTATTAATAATGAGGATGGTATTTACCTTGATGGTGCAGAATCTGCAAGGATTAGCTGGAATAATGCTTCATTTAATTCAAATTCAGGGATTTATCTGAATGCATACAGCGATTTTTGTACAATCGAACAGAATCAATGTTGGAACAACTTCTTTGGATTCTTAATCTCTCTCTCAGAAGAAGTAACAGTTACCAGAAACACTGTTGTAGAGACTGGAGGTGAAGGAATTTCTGTTATGCATTCAAATTTTGTAAATGTTACTTACAATAATTTTACAGCTGCCGATACAGGAATATACCAATGGTTCTCTAACAACTGCACTTTTACAAATAACTTATGTGTAGACAGTAGAACACAGGGATATTATGCTAATTATGCTGAATCTAATAAAATCGCATATAATCTCATCCAAGGTAGTACTAGTTTTGGAATTTATTTAGATAGTAATGCTAAATATTATGTTATTCATCACAATGCATTCATAGAGAATCTCCTATCAGGGTTACAAGCTTTTGATGATGGAGATGATAATATTTGGTATGATGTAGTAACTTTGGAAGGTAATTTTTGGGATGATTACGTTGGTCCAGGATCATATATTATTGATGGTATCGGTGGAAATGACGATCTCTATCCTTTGAATGAAGTTCCTATAATTCCAGAATTCTCAGGAAATCTCACCTCATCTTACATACTACTATTTGTCTCCATAATCTCTTTAGTGGGACTGATTTCAAAAAGAATCTTAAAGAAGAAATAATCTTCTTTTTCTCTTTTTA
>BPTO01000327.1 GCA_023705985.1 Candidatus Heimdallarchaeota archaeon
TTATTTATTTATATTTTTTTTTTGTTCAGTAGAATATTAAATAAAACCGTAATTTCTATCGGAATAGATTCTTTTTACAGTTCCTTTCATGTGATTAACTCCTACTATTAATTTATTAACTAGTTTGAACCTTGTATGAGATTCAAACTCTAACTAAAAACTCGCTAATCAGATTTTATTTAATATTCTACTGAACAAAACAAAAATCTAACTAAATAATTTTTAATTGTTAAAGAAGGTTAGAATAATATCCTAATAAACTATGTGATTAAGACAAATTACCTAGAATAATTACACAGCCTTACATTCCTTGTAATAGCACATAATAGATATTGTAAATCGTTTTCTGAAGTTTCTCGTCTTTTTGAGTTTTTTATATAACTTCTCTCTTAGGGGAAATTTCTTGATTACTATAGCTATTTTCACTTAGAAAATATTTTAATTAACTAATCTTACAAGTAAGATGTGTATAATAATGATAAAAAAGAATGTACTGAAATTTTGTATCCTATCTGTTGTACTAACATTGTCTATTTGCTTAAATTCAGATAATCTAGAGATTTCGGATGGTATTTCCATAAATGTGTTTGCTTTTACAAATATTCCTAAAATTATTATTACATCAAATGAAGACTTCCAGAGCTATAATTTCTCTGGCGTAGGAAGCTATGATGATCCTTACATTATAGATGGATATGAGATATTAGACAGTGGGATAGGCATCGTTATTAGTAATACAACTGAAAATTTTATCATTTCTAACTGCAAAATCGAAAGTGTTTCTTCAGGTTTTGGAATCTTCATCTTCGATGTAAGTTCGAATTTCAGTATTGAAGGGTGCCTTATTAGTACTCATTATGAATGCATTAAAGTTTACAATGTTACAGCAGCTAATGTTAAAATAAAAGCTAATACAGTTGGTAACAATGGACCTTCTGTTACGTCAGGCATTCATGTGAAAAACTCCTCGCTAATTACAATTTCTGGCAACTATTGTGAAAGAAATGCAGATGGAATCCGTGTTGAAATGTCTCATAATACTGTGATTGAAAACAACAGATGTCTAGATTCAACTATAAGAGTTTTCAGTTCAAATCTGACAACAATTGTCGATAACTGGTGTTTTGAGCTTTCAATTGCCTATTGCCACTTCTCATCGATTAACAATAACCTCTGTGATGGTAAAGAGAAAATTAGTAATATAGTCAATATCGAACATAGTTCAAATCTCAACATCACCGAAAATACTATCATCAACAGCTGGCAACTAGGATTTATGGGATTTCATCTAGAAAACAGTCTAATAATATCAAATATTTTTCAAGATAACCGTCAATATGGTCTAGCTCTGTTTTATGGTTCAGCTTATGAAGACATAGGTCACAATATCATATATATGAACTCGTTCTATCATAACAGTTACGAGGATGAGGTTTATGATTCGAACTCGCAAGCGTTAGATCATGGTAATAACACTTGGTATAATGAAGAAACAAGTGAGGGGAATTATTGGTCAGACAGGGATATAAGAGAAATCTATTCCATAGATGGTTACAGTAACGCTTATGATCTTTATCCATTGGATAAACCTTCTAAACCCAAATATTCGGGATCTTTCCAATTAATGGTCTTTACTATAATAGGGCTTTTGTCGATTGTTTTGTATAGAAAAAAGAAAAAAGAACAAAAGAAAAAAAAGTATAGTTATTAGTTATTATTCACTCTTCTTTATTATATCAATGCTGCCCATTGGGCGAAGAAGAACAAGAATATTATTCCACCGGCTAGAATGATCAAACCATTCAACAATAGAAACATGAAAGATGCGGTACCATTCATTGTTTTTCTTCCTTTATCATTCCTCCACCAAAGATGGATAAGCGCTGATCCTTCCCAACCTTTTGGAAACAAATCAAGAAAGAGATGTGAAGCATGACCTATTAGATACATGGCAAAGATAGGTAAAAGAAATATCATATCTGAAGTCATAAAATAAACAGGAATAGTTAACAAAGCAGGAAGAATAAAGGAATGAGTAAGAATATTCCTATGAGGTAGTGCTTTTTTCCACAAAATATCATAATCAGGCAATTGAGCGCCAAATTGGCTTGAGAAGAAGGATAACATTATCCAGATAGAGTATTCTGTCAGTAATTCTCCGAACCAATAATAAAATCCAATTACTATAGCCCAAAATAACGCTCCACCAATAATATGTGCTTTTCTATTCATAAAATAACCTACGTTAAAATATAATAATATATGCTTATTTTTAAATTCTGCTATAAAAAACTGTGAAAATTTCGCGATTAGATAAGCACAAATCAAGTAAGCATGATAGTTGAAATTTGCATGACACGCTTTTATTTTCCTTTTGGTAAAACAGATCGGAAGAGCACACGTCTGAACTCCAGTCACGTGGCCTTATC
>BPTO01000328.1 GCA_023705985.1 Candidatus Heimdallarchaeota archaeon
ACACTGCTACTCTTCCTCAATTGTTTATGATTCTATATCTACTCCTTTTAATCTGACACAATTTGGATATACAAGATCTCTAGAAGAAAAGACTTCCCACATTAATTCATACGATTCATTCTTAATTTTAATCCTTGAAGAATGTTTAATCTTAAGTTCATCCAAAGTTTCTGAATTGATAACTGCTAATGGTTTTTCTATTTCTAAATTTATTTTTTTGACTATCATGTTTGTCATTTTTATCATCTTTATAATTACAAGGGAAAACAAAGTTGCTCAAAGGTCTTTATATACATTTATATTAATCTAATTCTGCTGAGATTTAACTTAAGTTAATTGAAAATAAAAAAAAGGAGAACGGAAAGGTCTACTTTCTTTGTATTAGTTTTCTTGCTTCAAAATACAATTTTATTTTCTGGAATAATCTCATTCTCAAAGCTAACACCAATAGTACGAAGAATGCTATTATAGGTATCCAAACTACTAAAGTTGAAGTGGTATAAAGTAATCCCCATCCATGAGTTTTCATTAGTGTAAAGTTCGCACTGTATGGTACGTCATTTATCGAATAGTTAGCACTATAGTACATTTCATTTAGAATGCTAGTTTCAATATCGTAGATGAGTGTTATGGAAGTAGTATTGTATATTTGAACCCATAATTGTTCTGTTTCATTTAAAGAACCGTCCACAAAATAAGTTATGCTATCTATGGTATATTTTGTAGTTTTAATGGTTGCTGTTCCTGCATCTCTGTCAAGATCCCATATAGAAGGATTAACCCAATCAAAATACTTTATCACAGAATAGTTGCTTGGACCGCCTACTGTAATGTTTAATGAGTAGGGCGCGATGAATCTGTATAAAGCTTCTATCTCTTCCCAATCACCATCATATCGAGCTTGAACATCATTAATGTAGATAATGCTCCAAGCTTCAGGATGAGTTCGGTCTTTTTCTTGAGCTTCGCCTCTGACTTGTACTATGAGTTTGTCTTTAATCTTTAAGTTTTTATCCGCTTCTTGAACGTGGAAAAAAGGATTATCATTAGAATCTAATGATTGTTCAATTTCAGTAATTTTCCATTTGAAATTCTTATCCTTTTTAACAGTTTTATGGTATGAAGCATTCCTGACCATATCCTGATCAAGAATATAGGGTGTAAAGAGTTTATCTGTAATATCGCCTTCGTTAGCATTAAGCTTATTACTCACACTAGTATCTTGAATTAATGCACTTGAGAAGGAGTTAACATAGATTAAACTTGCGAAAATTATTACCATTATTAAACTTATAAATTTCGACTTCTTCATAATGTCTCGTTTTCCCATCCGATAAAGCACTTTTAATCTTTTTGGTTAATCCTTTAAATTTGAAACAATTATCCATTACTAAATGGTTCTATCGTTAAGGCTCCAGTGTGAAATATAATCGCTTGTTATTCTTTCCTCTATTTTCAGATTTTAATGGAATAAATGTGCCAATCTCTTTAGTACTCCGTACATGAACTCCACCATCAGCTTGGCGATCAACATTTTCTATCTCCACTATTCGTAAGATTTTAACACTCTCAGGTATGAGATTAACTTTTGTTCGAATTAAATCTGGGTCTTTTAGAGCTTCGCTTCTTTCCATAAAAGATATAGAAACTAGGTTATTATCCTCGATTATTTTTTCTAATTCTTTAGTAATTTCTTGCACTCTTTCTTTATGCAGGTGATCAATCTCAAAATCAACTCTACTTCTTTTTGCAGTTATATTTCCGCCTGTCACAACAGCTCCATACTTTCTAAATAACAGACCAGAAATTGAATGAAGCGCTGTATGCATACGCATCTGACGATATCTACTTTCCCAGTCAATTATACATTTAACATTTTCACCAAACAGCTGTTCTGTAGGTTCTGGTGACAGTTTATGGATAATCTTCCCTCCTTTTGAAATAACTTCTTTAACTATAAATTTTTCACCTTTGGAAGTTTCCATCATTCCAGTATCACTCTGTAATCCTCCGCCTGTATATACAAACGCGGTTTTATCAAAAACTACTCCTTCCTCATTAACTTCTTTTACTTCTGCTTCAAATTCTTTAATATATGAATCAGTCTGGAACAATAGCTCTGTCATATAGAAACCAAAAAGAAAACTGACTATTATACGTTGCGGAATTAACTTCTTTCAGCGATAAATAATTTGTCTTCCTTACTGCACAATAATTGTATTACATGTCTTCCAGAATAAATACTCGAGAAAACACCTCCTGTACTCAGTGACCATTGACCTGCCATAAAGAAATTATCTAATCCTGGAAGAGTTTTCTTAATATTTTTGGTAAAAGTTTCTGTGGTGGGATAGAATCCCATATACGAACCTTTAGTGTTAGATCGGAAGAGCGTCGTGTAGGGAAAGAGTGTAGATCTCGGTGGTCG
>BPTO01000329.1 GCA_023705985.1 Candidatus Heimdallarchaeota archaeon
ACGAGAGGAAAATCTTCCTTTGCTGTCTTTGTTTGAAAATGTAATTAGCTCGATTATAGAGATTCTTCACTTGATGGCAGAGGAGACCTAAAGCTTGATTTCTTCTTACCTCCATCACTTCCGTTCTTGTTACTACTACCATCGTACATTATTCTTCATTTCCCTATATAAACTCAGAAAAAATTAATATGACAGCATGACAGAAATAATTTATAAATGCTTGAAATAGTTCCTAAATATAAATCGGAAGGTTATGATTATTTTGATAAGTACAGTTCTCGGACCTGTTAAGAAAGAAGACTTGGGAGTGACATTATTCCACGAGCATATTGTAGTTAATTTATTTAGTGCAGATGATCAAGAAAAAAATTATTCCACAGAAGAAGTAGTAAAGTACATTTTACCTTATTTGATTGAAGCAAAAGACAAAGGATGCCAGACAATAGTTGAAGCTACTCCACTAGGATTGGGAAGAGATTTGGAGGTTCTAGTAGAATGTTCTAAGAAGTCTGGAATTAATATTATCACATGCACAGGAGCTTGGGATGGCTCGAATGTTAGAGGAAAAAATGTTCCTAAAGCTATTAGAGAGTCGACTATTGAAGAAATAACAGCTGTCTGGACAAAAGAGTTTGAAGAAGGGATAGATGATACTGGAATAAAACCTGGATACATCAAACTTGCTCTAGGAGATGAAGGAGAAATATTCCCCCTACAAGAGAAGCTACTCAGAGCTGCTGCTAGAACAAGTAAAAAGACAGGAAAGGTGATTCAGTGTCATATATGGGAGGCATTTTCTTTGCCTAAAGCTGTCCAAATAATAGAAGAAGAACAACTACCATATGACAGATTCATCTGGGTGCATGCAGATGGACAAATGGATATAGAAAAAATTCTAGAGTTCGGAAAGAAAGGGATTTGGGTAGAATTTGATGGGATAGGTGCTGTTGAAGATTTCACGAAATATCCTCCTGCGATAAGGAAACTACAAGAAGAGAAACTGCTCTCTCAGTTACTGTTTGGACAAGATTCTGGTTCTTATTGGATAAAGGAAGATGAGGAAGAATGGCCATTGAGACCATATGCACGATTTTTCAAGGAATTTGTTCCTTATTGTGTGAAAGAAGGAATAGATGAAGAATTGATAACTAAAATTATCACGGAAAATTCCAAAAGAGCACTTAGTCTTTCACAGAATCACTAGAAAAAGAAAAGAAAACTGTTGTAAGAAGAGTTAATAAAACTCTACAAAGTTTACAAATCTTGTTCTTCTTAAAATGAAGAAAGTTTTGAATTAACAAAAACATGTCCCAAAAATAGTCTTAGTAGACTAGGGACTTTCTAAGGGGGTAGTGAATTCTAGCTGAGAAAAGGGATAACTGATTTAACTTCAAATTTCTTGCATAAAATTATTAAACAAAAATATCAAATAAAAGTTAGCGAAATACAGATGAGACAAGAAAATTTAGATACTGAGGAAACAATCACAAAGATGAGAAAAGAACTCGATTTTGGAACATTTAAGGATGAAATTATCTATATCTTTGATGAAAATAGAGAAATTGTTTTGGCAACTTCAAGTAAAGATCGGGTAACTGCGAGAACTGTCTCTTTTGCTAATGATGGGTTGGAAATTCTTTTCTGGTCTTGGGATAGCAATAAGAAAATAGCCCAGATTAAAGAAAATCCTAAAGTGGCATTAACTCTGAAAAATGTACAGTATGAAGGTGAAGCTGAAATTCTTGGGAAACCATTAGATAAGAAAAACAAGGTTTTTTTAAATTTGTTTGAAAGAAAATTATCAAAAGCATTTGTTGATACATTCTCAAAAATCCCAGAAATGGTATTAGTAAAGATCTATCCTAAAACACTTGTTAAATTTGAAACAATCAACAGTAGATTCTATTTTCAAAAAATGGATATTGAGAATAGAAGAGTGTTTCAGATGAGAATTGAAGATAAGAATAATCCCGCATTTCCATATTAGTAATGAGAAATAACTACAATAATAATCTGTAAACACGGTTTATTTCAATTATACTATTGTAAGAGTTATGTTGACATATATTTTAAGAAAACTCAAAGTAATCTGGAATTCTATTTTTGTTACTAAATAAATCGGAATCTATGACATTTATAGCACTTTTTTATTTGCTACATCAATACTTGAATGAAGTAGTATGATGTTGATAGTTGTTTGGTTTTGTAAATCTAGAATCATTCTCAAATACTTTCTTTAGCTCAAAGAATGTCTCCGAATCTCTAGATTTTGCTATGTCTCTAGCAAGTTGATCTAATAATTCATATTCTTCCTTTGTGAGTTTATTGTTACTAGAACAAATACCCCAAGATTCCCAGGCAAGAACTTCGATTTTATTTAAACAAGCAAGATCCTGAATGAGCTTATAGCGTGTATATGGTT
>BPTO01000330.1 GCA_023705985.1 Candidatus Heimdallarchaeota archaeon
AACTTAATCCTGCTGGACCAGCTCCTACAATCAGAACATCGGTAACCATGTCTGATAACTTCATTATCATTGACAACAGTTAGTATTCTAAAAGTCTTTTTCTTTCAAGATAAATAGATAGTTATATATGACAGATATATTCCTGATTTTCTATTTTACAAAGTCTTCATAAGTCATACTAGTAAAGCTTGTAAAACTATCTGTTGACCAGCTTACGTCAATACTAACCAAAATATCTGCTAGAATACTCAATTAACAACCTCTGCTCTTTCTAACAAAGAAACAAATAAACTTCCTCCTATCTAAAGTTTTCTTAAAAAGGATAGTTAAATTATAGGATTTTGAAGAGATAGTCATCCTTTCTTCTCAAAAAACTCAGCCAGAACCTTTCTTAATCGTTTTTCTACTTCATCTCCTATTAATTCGGCTTGCTTTTTATCATATTCGTATTCATCTAAATCAGATTGTTCTCCTATTTCTCTTCTTTCTGGCAAATCGGTCTCCGATCTTAACATATACCCATTATTATCTCTAGAGGTTAATGATTTCATCAACACATCAGTAAAATTTAGTTCATCAGGAAAACCATAAATAATCTCTTCCATTTTCTTAGTTGAAATTATTGGACAATATTTGAGTTCATCATTTAATTTCTGGAATAAGAATTCTTTGAGAATATCTTTATTGAAGATTACATTATCCTCATCCAACTCTATTGCTGATACTTTCATCAGTCTATAAATCAATCTTTCATTTTCAAAAGTATTCTCCACTGATTCTTTGTTATTTTCAAACCAGATATTTAACCCAGCTAAACTACCTTCTTCAGGAACTTTTGTCTTGCTTAAAGAATCATCTGGATAAACATAATCACCAAAACCAAGATATAGATGATGTTTACATACTCCATCGCAACCATCAAAATAATTACAAAGAATAGTTTTCCTCAATTCATATGAAATAGGGTCTTCTACTTCCTTCCCTCCTATCCAAACTTTAGTAGTTTTCCAACTACCAGTGATATCAATTAGTTTTTTTGCATTTTTAGAAGGTTCAGTAAAATAAACGTAGAAGAACCTCTCATCAGATTCATGATCACAATCTTGTAAAATTGTCTTAACATCTACTATGGCATCGCTCCGAACTTTTTTAGAAATTCGTAGTTTGAGAAAAGATGGTTTTTCATTTTCTTCAGTCATCAATTATTACAGAAATTCTTATTCTTCTTATACTTTATTCTTAGTTTTTTTGCTACCTATGAAACGAAAACTAAAATCGATTATTAGACTTGCTAGTGTAATTAGTAGCATAAAATTGATTTTAGTATAGTAGTTATTTTTACTAACAATTTTGCAAAGATGGTTGCCACAAATGAATCTTTAAATCACTTCTTTAAGCATAAACTCGAATTTATATGATTTCTTTCTTTAAAATTCCTAGAAAAGGTAAGAAAAAGCAAGACAAAAAGAATCCCTTAAAGAGCTATCTGTTGACCTGAAATAGGATTTTTTAAAAATGATGGATTAAACTAGTAGATAATGAACACAAAATCCATGTTTTACCTTGAAGTTATAGAAAAATCTCATGAAACATTCAAGGATTATCTAAGTCATATAACTGAAGATGCTCTAGACTGGAAATTTCATGAACACACTGTTACAGCTAGATGGATTATTAGTCATGTAATAAAGGATCAGAAATGGTTTGTAAACCTCATTCTAGATAGAAAAGGAAGAAGCAAGGATTATAAAAACTTCAAGAAACTGGAAATTGAAAAGATTATAGCTATTTTTGATGAAGCAATGCAAGAAAATATTACTCAACTTCAAAAGATAAGTGATGAAGATTTAAATGAAATTAAAGAACTTAAAGGATACCCTATGAAAGTGGAAGACCTATTGTTTGAGTATATACACCATTTAAGTCACCACGGAGGACAACTAGCTCAAATTATGAATGCGTGGAAAAGAGAACAAAGAGCTTAGATGAAACTCATATTTAGCTTTTTCTCAAAGATTCTTCAGGTAGGAAAGGTTCAATATGGATTACTAAATCTCTAAATAATCCCGTTTCTTCTATTTTTGATTGAACCATCTCTGCAATATCATGCCCTTCTCTGATTGAAATTTCAGGGTCAACCAAAATATGAAAATCACCAGTATAAACGTTTAAGATAGATCTCAAACGTATTAAATGCACTTCTTTAACACCATTTACTGAGAGAGCGATTTCTTCAACCTTTTTTACAATTTCTTCAGGAGGACCTTTATCAATTAATTCAGGTAAATTTACTTTGACAATTTCATATCCTGTGTAGAAGATTAATAGTACAATAATAAAGGCAGCAGTGGAATCAAACCACCAAAT
>BPTO01000331.1 GCA_023705985.1 Candidatus Heimdallarchaeota archaeon
AGATAAGGCCACGTGACTGGAGTTCAGACGTGTGCTCTTCCGATCTCTTATAGCTACAGCATTTGTTGGCGTCAAAAAGATAATAGATACACTTTATTCATTGAAAATAACTGGAAGAGGTGGTAAATTCTACCTTTCTTTTGGGAATCTATTATTGTTATTTCCCTACATAGTAGGTTGGTATGCAGATTATATCTCTCCGAGATATACTGAATCTTGGCTCCAACAATCGTCATTCTTTATTTTCCTATTATCTACTTTCTTTATTATATTGGGTTATCTAGATTTAGGCTTTACATTGAAATCTCTTAGAGATGAAGATAAGGACATACTTTCCAACCTTGACAGTGAAGAAGATGTACTAACTGAATTACCAGGTGATGACAATTAATCGTTTACGAGACTCAAAAGTAATTGGAAATGGTGGCTTTGTTATCAGTATATTCTACGTAATTCTCGCTTTTTTGACAAGGGGATTATTTGATACTACAGCTCCCATTTTCAATTCTACCTCCATTCTTTTCGTACCAATTATCTTAGCTTACATTTTGATAGGTAGGTCTGCTTATAATTTAAACTTTGATCCGAAAAAACCTTGGAATAATGGTAAAAAAATTTTTATTCTACTCATCATAGGCTCTTGTTTTCTCTTAAGCAGTCAAATACTATTTAATGTTCAAGAATTCGGAGAGATATTACTTCTTGAATATTTAGGCATAGTTTTGATGATAGTACATTGTTTCGTTATTGCTACAGCCTTCTTTTTCCTTTATAATCAGCTGAAAGAGTTCTATATTGATGGTTTCATAATTAAAAATCCTAATTATATGATATCAATCGCTTACTTAATCCAGATGACGGGTTATATTTTTTTCTTAATCGGATGGTTTGTCCCTCAAAATTCTTCTGGAACAATCAACTTAATTGGAACAGTTATTTCAGCTGTATCAATTATTCTTATTATTGCAGGTGCTATTCCTTTGAATATATCGTTTCGAGCTTACCCTTATCTAGTAGAAAACGAATCTTTGAGATCAAAGAACAATACGCGACGCTAAATCATCAATAATTTAGCTGTATCAAGGAAATCCATTATTTTCCTTTCTATTTCCATTTCTGAGGATGAAATTGCAAAAGAAACTATAAGTTTGGAGTCAACATTTAACTCTTTTACAAGCGAAAACATCAGTTTTGAGAACTCTTGTAACTTGTTTACATTAGGGTTTTCATCTAGTACAGCTATCAACGTAATGGCCAAATCTTTCTTCCTTTTCTCAATAATCGTAGTCAAAACTTCTGATATCTTTCCAGCTTGCAATTTATCATCAGGATCAAAAATAAGAAGAAATCCTTCAGGTATTTCATAAAGCAAATTCGCTAAAGAGATTAAGCTGCGGTTATAATTAATAACCGAAAATTGACATTCTATTGATTCAGTTGTACTACTGTAATCAAAGATTAAAGGTTCATAACCTCCAATATATTGGAATTTTGGTTGAATGTGTTCTTTTTCATAAAAAGGTTCTAGAACTCTTTTTACTAAGCTGTTAACGCCGAAAACGGATACTTTCAGTCTTTTCGTTGCTACTTCTCTAACATGACCTTTTATTCTTGTTACTAGAAGTGGATAATCATCAATTTTCATAGGAACAAAGTCATCAGCTTGAGTGTTCACTAACCATTCAATAAAATTAGTTTTAAGTTCTACTTCGACATCAATGGTAAGTTCAGGAGTGATGTAGAGTCTATTTGCTCTAAGTACAAGTCCATATGCCATTGGAAGAGATTTGACGAAAAACGAAAACTCGTATGAATCGATATTAAGTATTGTACAAAACGACTCGAATTCCCAAACATTCTTCTTTTGGATTAACTCGAAGAAGTGATTAGCACGTAGATTCTCTTTTTCATCATTCATCAAACAATAACTTAAGTGATGATATAAATACTTTTTACTTTGAGTAAACAAGGATTGTAAGGTAGAAGTTGAGATATAAGAAAAAATCTCTTTGCAAACAGGGAAGGAGAGCGCACAAGTTTATTTCGTGCAAACCTTAAAGTTTTATATGTATGGTTCTTTCTCAACTCAAGAAGAGAAATCAATATGGTGTTCTTTACATTTTCTTGGGCTATAGGTTTATCTTTAGTAGCTTTTGGTCTAGTTATTGGAGCAATAGCTCCTACATTCGGAATTGGTGGTGGTCTTCTAGCTGTCCCAATACTTATACTAGTTTATAGTTTAGATGGAAATACAGCTACTGCAACTTCATTAGGAGTAATAATTTTTACATCTATGAGCGGTACACTTGCTTATTAGATCGGAAGAGCGTCGTGTAGGGAAAGAGTGTAGATCTCGGTGGT
>BPTO01000332.1 GCA_023705985.1 Candidatus Heimdallarchaeota archaeon
CAATGAAAAGAGCTAAACAAAAAGATGAGAGGAAAATTTCAACGAGAAAAATGGAAAAAATAACGAATTACATTGTGAATATCCACAAAAAACTTGTATCTGAACCTCATTGGTATTTAGCATCGATTGGTGTGGATACAGATTATCAAGGAAAGGGTTTTGGAAGCAAGTTAATGAAACCAATGTTAGAACGAATTGAGAGAGAGGGATATCTAGTATACCTAGAAACTAACTATGAAGGAAATGTTGACCTGTACAAGCACCTTGGCTTTGAAGTAGCTGATGAATGTATAGTACCAGAAACAAATATTAAGAACTGGGCTATGATAAAGTACCCTAAATCTTAATATTCTGTTTATTTTAATTTTAAGCATTTTATCTTTTATTTTATTTTGTTTGACTTATCTTCTTAAAAACTAAAATTCTCTTCGTTTTCTCTTTTAACTCAAACAAACCATCTTTTGTTATATCTTTGATTAATTTCTCTTCAGATATCATCCATTTTTGTATAGAGATATAACCCTCATCCTTTAGAATTCTATGCATCTCGATTAGAACTTTATCAAGAAATTTATTTAGAAAGTGCATGAAACCAAAAAGGAAAGCTAAATCTATACTGTTATCTTCTAAAGATGTTTCAGTTACATCTTCCAAAAGAGTTTTAACATTCTTAACACTAGCTTTATCAATTTTCTTTTCAACTTTTTTTATAGCAAAAGGGTTAATATCATTTGCGTAAATTAGTCCTTCCTTACCTACAATTTCAGCTGCAGGAAGTGTAAAAAAACCAGGACCACAACCAACTTCTAGAACATGTTGCCCCTTTTTTAACCCAGCAGGAATTAGTAGTTTATGGGGTTTCATGAAAAGACCATACATTCTATCATGAACAAAAGTGATCATTGCAAACTCAATTCTATCACGTAAAGACATATTTCTTCATCGTGTTTTGTCTCTTCCTTTTAATAAATATTTGGAAATCATTTTTCCACATCTTTGTTTTTATTTGAATCAAGATGAAAATATGGTAAAGATTTTTATAAATCCACAAAATTAAAGCAAAAATATACAATAATTGTTGAATATAGGTTTTTCCTTTGATTAAACAACCAGAATCAAATTATGAAATTGAGCAATTTAATTTAGAAAAAGAAAACTTCAGTTATTTATCAAAGCTAATCACTGGGGCATTTTTAAACGATTCAACTGCACAAGTAGAAGGAGCGAGCATTGCATTCACTGAAGAGACATTTAATACAATTTTTGGTGCTCCATCAGTTGATAGAAAACTCTTCATAAGAGCAATATTCAAACCAACTAATCAAATTGTAGGATTTTTAGGTTCAATTCCTCGAGACTTGAAAATAGAAGGAAAAGTATACAAATTTGCAATTCCTGCATGGTTAAGTGTTCATTCAAAGCACCAAAGAAAAGGAATAGCTAAATCAATGGGAAAGAAGCTTTTTGAAATCGGTAAAACAGCTGGTTATGATGGAGGTTTTTCGCTTCATGAACCAGAACAACATGGTATAGATATTTCCAAAATTGTTGCATCAGAAGAAGATATGCCTTTAGAAAGACTTGTAGCGCTTGATAAATTCATCATTCGTGTTTTCGATGCTGAAAAAGTAGCTTCTGTTGTGAAGATAAAATGGTACGAAAAACTAGTATTCAAATTGCTACAAAGCGTAAAGAGAGTGAATAATCCTAGAGTAAGAAATTACAATCCAGGAGATATTGACAAAATGTTAGAAGTTGTAAAAGAACAAGTTGATCGAAACCAAATAGCTATTGTACCAAATGCAGAAGATTTAAAATGGATTTTGGGAAACCCTAATGTTAACTGTGTAGTTCACGAAAATGAGGAAGGTAATGTAGATGGGTTTATTTTAGCTTGGGAATTCAACTTAGCAGGTTTTGGCAATAAGATCCCTTTTGGTTGGTTAGATATGGTACATATACATCGACTATCATTGAAGGAAGCAAGAGATTTATGTAAACTCATCTGTATCACTTCTAAACAAAGGGGTTGGGTAGGATTACAAACACCATATATCCCATACTTCGATTCCAAACCTTTTAAGAAAGCAAAATTCTTTTTCTTCCCTAAAAAAATAACGATTGATATCTTCAATTTAAAGAACATTCCATTGCCTAAAGATGTTCAAGGTTTCTATTTTGACTGGAGGTAAGAGAAAAAGCATCTTGAAATCGTCTAGTGTTTTCTTTAAAATTTACTGAGGATCTTTTTTATTTTATTTCTTCCCATTGCTCTAATATGTAATAAACAAAACCTACAGCTAAATCTAGAACGAGTTTGTTCAATCTAGTAAATCTCTTGCTTCC
>BPTO01000333.1 GCA_023705985.1 Candidatus Heimdallarchaeota archaeon
ACTTTAGAAAAACCACCTAAATTTTTCTTTTTTGATGGTGATAAACAAGGGGAAATAAGAAAAGAGTTCAAAGAAACAGATAATCAAGGATTTCTATCTGACGTTGAGTTCTTTGGGAATGAAAATCAAGAGATAGAAGATCTGATTGATAAAAGATATTACTTGGACAAAGTTCTTGAATATTATTTGATTTGTTTTTCTGATAAAAAAGAGGAGTATGAAAAAATCAAAACAATTACAGAAAAAATCATGACAAATCCTAAGAACACTCAAATTACGAAGTTACTTGAAAAAGAATTCAAAAAAGAGAATTTAGGTGGTTTTTCTAAAGTAGATGTTTCAATTCTAATTAAACGTGATCTTATTAGTCAAGTAAGTAACATACGGAAATTTGTAGAAATAACTAAATGTTTGAAAAGAAAAAAAATTGCATAGACTTCGAAATTAACCAAGCTTTTCAGCTACTAGAGGAGCTATTACTTCGATACTCTTTTCCTCTCTCTCTTGTTTTTCTATTTTTTACAAATACTACAAAGAATATTGTTGCTAATGCTAATAATCCTCCACCAAAGAAGAAAGATAAACCTAGATCCACATTAAGTAATGCTGTTCCTATTAATGGTGCAACTACTCTCATCAAAGAGGCTAACCCTTGATTTATTCCTAAGATTCCCCCTTGTTTATCTGTTGGAGTCTTTTGTGACAGTATTGCTTGATTTGTTGGATTTCCTGTTGAACTTCTTAGCGCTATAAATGCTGACACTAATATCATCCATAATAAATTCGCTACCTGCTTTTTCATTTAATATACTTATTCAGATTCGTGAAAGGAAAAAAAAAGGAATTCCTCCACCTTTTATTGAAAAATTTTCCGGTGGATTATTATACAGAATAATGTTTTATTATACTGATAAAGTTAGAAAAGGAGATTTGCAGTGACATATGAGTTTTTTCTATGACGTCTTTGTAATTGTTTATACTTTTCTATTCCGAATGTTTCCTCTTTCCTATAAAACAGGAATAATAAGAATTAACCATCCCGATAGAGATTCACCTGTCTTTGTTACTGGTAACTATGCTTTAACTGTAATCAGAGTAAAACAAGCTCTTAAGACTTTAAACTGCTTTCTTCTTGTTGCCAATAGTAAAGGAATTAACGTTTGGTGTGGAGCAACTGGTGGTCATTTTACTACTCATGATGTTTTATCGATTCTGAAAACTAGTGGTATTGCAGAGATGGTTAATCATCGTAAAGTTATTCTTCCTCAACTTGCAGCAACAGGAATAGAGATGAAGGAAATTGAGAGAGAATCCTCTTGGAAAATCGTTTGGGGACCTGTCTATGCAAAAGACATCCCTAAATTTATTGAAAATGAATGGACAAAAACAGACAATATGAGAAAAGTTACATTCACCTTTATTCAGAGAATTGAGATGGCTGTTATTTGGGCTTTACCTTTTTCTATCATTGGTTCTTTGATTGTTGGGTTTATCTGGCCTAATATGCTTCTTCTTTTTAATGCTCTTATTTGGGGATTAGCTTTTCTGACATACACTTTCTTTCCATATTATGTGAAACAAATACCTAAAGGATTTCATTTCTCAAAATATACTATACTATTTGATTTCAATTTTCTAACATTCTTTATCTGGTTATTAACTGAAATAGTTTTATTATGTTTAGCTTTATTTGTCCCTGGTTTCGTTTGGCAGGATTTTCTTCAGTGGTCAGTAACACTGTTGATAGTTCTACTCTTTATTTCTATGGATCTTAAGGGAAGTACCCCTATAGCAAAAAGTGGTTTACATGAAGAAGGGACCATTAAAATTAACTTAGATTTAGACAAATGTAAAGGAATAGGGAGTTGTAAAGAAGTATGTCCAAGAGAATGTTTTGAAGTTGATAAAATAAACCATACAGCAAAAGTAGTTCGAGCAAGTCAGTGTGTTCAATGTGGTGCATGTATAGTTCAATGTCCATTAGATGCTATTGTTTTCAGAAATATTAAAGGTGAAATAATTAACCCAGAAATGATAAGGAAATATAAGCTTAACCTGCTAGGAAAGAGAGTAGAAGATCCTGGAGCAACTAAAATTACTTGACCCCGATTTTAAGTCACCTTTGAACATTAAAGTAACAATGTAGAATATTTAAAGAGGAAACTTATAGAATAGCTAAGAAATTCTTGACTGACGCTCAAATCTTGGGAATTACTAAACAAACTACAATCATTTATCCTTTAAATCTTAAGACAAGAATTAACTCAGAAATAAATTCCCTATTTTAATCCAGTTGTTCAGCAACTACTGCTATTACTTCTATCCCCTTTTCCTTTCTGTCAC
>BPTO01000334.1 GCA_023705985.1 Candidatus Heimdallarchaeota archaeon
TAAGTGAAATTAACTTATTTACTTTCAAAAGGTCAGAGAAAATTACTTGTAATAGAGTTTATAATTATTTTCTCTTTATTTATTGGTACTTCTTTCCTTTTTTGCACATATTTATCAGAATATCATAAAGAATATTCAAATCTTGTAACAGCAAATAACGACCCAGATTATGAAGTACAAGCAGATCAAAGGTTTTCGTCATATTTATTATCTCATAGTTCTTTCGTTGGTCAATTTGGAGGTTATAAATACCAATCAATAGTTAATATCCCCCAGAGTTTAGTAAATGTCCAAGTTAAAAACAATAGTTTTGATAAATATAATCTTATATTAATTAATTCGGAGATCAATGAAGCTGTGAATGCTAATTTACATGACAATGAAATCATAATACTTTTACGTAGTTCTAATGAAATACAAGTTTCAGATATTTCTATCAATTGGAATTTTTATGTAGAAAACGAGAGTCTATCAGTTATCAACATTGTTAATGAGACATTTTTTAAACCTACTTTTTCTTCAATGAATAATTTGCTGGTTAACCATGCTTTGCAAAATTTTAATATAATTATTTATGAAACGTTTTTCTTTAAAATTGCCCGAAAAGTAAGTTATAACACTTTGTTGAATATTGCAGCCTTAAATACTACTTCTCTTTTCTCTTTCTTTCGGTGGAACAAAACAGAGTATCTCAACTCTTTACCAAAACGAGTACAAGAAGCACATGACACATGGACAAATACTATAAGGAATGATTTTTTACAATTTTATGGTTTCTTTGATGAAATCAGCGGACCTTACGCTCAGATCGATTTTAACGATATTTTCGCAGATAAAGTATCGAAACTTACTCAAAAAATGAATGCTGTTTTTATAAGCACATCTATTATAGCATTGCTTATTTCTTCAATTTTCCTTTTTACAACATATAATTTTCTCAAACAAAGTCAAACAGATTTAAGGCGTGTTTTAAAGAGTTTCAGCGAGAAAGGTGCTAGTTATTCAACTCTAAGTAGGAGGATAATTTTCCTGCACATTCTTGTTTCGCTGTTCTGTTTGATTTTTTCTCTCTGTGTATCCTTTTCATTCTTATTTATCAATAAAATTAATAGATGGTCTTACTCAAACTTACTTATAATAATAGTTCATTTAATAGTTATATTTCTCATAAGCTTCTTTCAATTTAGACTAAACTCAGCTGTTCAATTGAAGGAAACCTTGAGAGAGAAGAGGAAAAGAACATCATATTCAAAATCGGAAATAATAAGCGTTATTATTCAATCTTCAGCAATATTAGTAATCGTTCTGACTATAACTGTCTTTTGGACGATAAACAAGACAACTCTTGGATCCGGAGGACTGACTACAGGAGCAATTTGGTTAATTTCATTAGGTATTCTTAGTTTTACTACTCTTCTACTTTTCACTCCTAGAATATTACCACTTGCAGTAAAAAGAGTAGTAAATAAACTTCTATCCCTTTTTACAGACCTATATTCATTTATCACCAGACTTTTTACATCAATTTACAGAAGTAAAAAACAAGCTTGGTTACTCAGCTTCTACTTACTCTTTTTTACTTCGTTTCTAACATTAAGTTATTCAACACTTCAAAACCATCAAGAACAATTATATTTATCAGCAAAATTGGGAGATGCAACAGTAATTATTGATTCAGACTCTGTTTCAGATGTAATCAAGATAGGTGGAAAAGAGAATTGCGTGGTCTCTTATTTCGACACTGTGAGTACGGTAAAAGGTGTGTTCTATATGTTATATCTTAATAATCCATTGAAATTTTATGAAAATGCTTTTTTTGCAACTGAATGTTTTCAAGAGATGGAAAATTATGAGGTTTTTAATCTTTTGAATAGCTCATCTGACTATTTTATAACTTCTAGTCTCATTGCAAACGCATTTTATTATTCCATAGGGGACAATGTTTCAATTCCAAGAACTTCTCATGATTTTAGCATCAATTATGAAAATAAAATTCTCTTAGACATAGCAAAATATTTACCGTTTTATTTTCCAACAGGCGATATAAATTGGTATGTGATGAAACAAGATATATTAAAAACAAATGATACCAATTATCAATTCGCATATATTAGTATTAAGAAAGATAACAATAATATTGAAGATTTAATCTTTTTCTTGGATGAACAAAAAATATGGTACTCGATAAATGAATATGACGAAAATGTGTTATCAATTGAAAATACAAATGAAAGTTTTGTAGAAGGATTAAAACTCCCAGTTATTTTCATAAACATAACTATCCCAGCAATTCTAGCATTAATTCTGTTAGATATTCAAAAAA
>BPTO01000335.1 GCA_023705985.1 Candidatus Heimdallarchaeota archaeon
CTTAAGTTAGTTCCATCATTTATATAATAACGTTGTTCTATAATTGCCTTTAAACCTACATTGATATTTTCACTCACATGTTCATAATCATTTATTTGTCTTTTCGATTTAATAAATATGACATTTTGCATAATGAATTCTGTCAAATAATTGTTTAACTGGGTTATTTCTACATCAAAATTATACGAAATTCCAGTCTCTTCTGAAAATTCTTTTATTTCTTTTTGCATGAATCTTATGAATGGAGTAGGGTAAGGAGATTCTTGGTCTTGTACGCCTAAAAACCTATCATTTAATATTTCGTGTTCATCAATACTATAGTAATTAGGTGTTGATTTGACATTATAAATGACTAGTTCATGCCAAAAATCACGTTTAGCATTAATTACATCCAAGAAATATCTTGTAATATCGTCATTCTTTGGAAACAGGTTTTGATTTATTAGTATCAAAACGTCCTCTTCTATACTAATACTTAAAATTATTTTAGCTTGAGTCCAATTATCTCGATTTATTTTATTGGTATTAATATTTTGATTTGTGATGTTAACAATTATGGCGTCTTGTATAGCAGATTTTCCAACATTGTTTTCTCCAATAAAGCAGTTATATTTATCAAACTTGAAGTAATAATTTCCATTCCAGCACTGATAATTTGATAATGCTAAACTTCTTATTTTCATAATAAACCAATACTAGTTGTCATAATTAGTATATAACTTTAATTAATAAAATTGATTTTTAAGCGTGAAAAATGATAGAAAAAAGGGACTAATAACATTTTGTGGTCTTTAAATAAGTTGTAATAATAAAAGAATCGATGTTAATCAAAAGAAACACTGATCGCTTTGTTAACATAACAAAAGGCATAATAATTGGATTCTTGATAATAAGTCTCTTAATTGAACCTTGTAACGCAGGATATCCTCGCGGAGAGTTTCATTATTCCAATTTTCTTGAAGTTGATCAGACATTAGAATGGGAAGTCCATCTTGAAAAAATTAATACTTCATATACTGATTATCATCATTACATTGTAGAGGGCATAGAATTACAGAATGAGAATAATATAACTTTAAAAATTCTACAAGATCCTGATGATCCAACTTCAAGCAATTATGAATGGTATGAGATATTTTTAGATGAAATTAGTATTGGAAACTCTCTAAGTATCTTAAAAGTGTATCGTTGGGGATCAGGAGACTTCTTTATTTCTCCTGTCACATTCACTAATGAAGCAGGAAATGTTTGCAGCAAATAAGCTTGTTTCTCTAACAGATGAAGAATGTATTAACTCTCTCAAAGAAGTATTTTCTCATTTTTTAATAAATAGAGAGATATTAAAATTATTTTGGGAATTTAAAGAGAATGAGTATCCAGAGCTGACAAAACAACTTTTTTCAGAAGCTCTACCTTCATTTAATGTTTTGCTTCATATAGCAAAACAATGCAAAATATCTGTTCTAAAATTATTGAACAAAATAGATATTAATGCTTCTTTAGAAATAATATTACTTTCAATTGGGTTTGAAGGTGTGAATCCAGTGGATATTGACCTTACTCCCTTAAAGGAGTGTAAACAACTCCAAAGACTCTATTTGAGGGGTAAAAAGTTAGAGAAGATAGATATTTCACATCTTGTACAGAATTCTCATCTATATGAATTCATTTACAATAAAGAAACTACTCATCTTATTTGTGATGAGAAATTAATTGATAAGATTCAATCCCCTGCTTTATTAGAAATCAAAGAAATAATAGAACCAATTAGAAAGTAATCTTTTTTCTTTCTTTGAGCATCTGTTCTACTCTATTCTCAAAAGAGTTACATTTCGCTTCTTGAGCTTCTTCAGTATCTCCCCAGAATAAGAAAACTATATCTTTTCATTAGAGAAGGAGAGAAGTTTTTACAAAAACTGCATCAGATTTAAAAGATAAAATATTTATGGATTGAATGGAAAAGTAAGCATAGATGATGGATGTGAATTTTCTCCTGATGGACTTAAGATAAAACAAAATGTTAATCTCCATTTCAGAGATTATGTATCAATCAAATATGAGAATGGATCAACAGAACATCTTTGGGCAAATGAGCATTGGTCTATTCCAGGATATAGTTCAGGTTTAGAAGAATATATGGGTGACATAACTAAAGAAGGTTTACGTTGGTTTAATGGAACAAGCTTTAATGAAAAAAACAAATCAAAACTAGCAACTTGGTTAATTTCTAATGTCTTCAGTATTTTAGGAATCTAATATTTTTTCTTCTTTTTTTACCATTTTTCGCTCACTCTAGAAATCTATCACTTTAAATAATAG
>BPTO01000336.1 GCA_023705985.1 Candidatus Heimdallarchaeota archaeon
AGGAACAGTAGGTGGGTTATGGATAGCTGGTGTTGCAGTGGTTTTTATTATTAAACGCAGAAAATGAAGGAGTAAATTATTCAACACAGTACTTTTACTACTCAACCAAATATTAAGAAAAAATTAAAAAGAGAACATTTATTACCGAATCGCCGCAACCTAATACCAAGACTACAAAATTAGTCATAAATTGTGCGGGGATAATCAAGCGGTCAATTTGTTTGCACTGCTGGGCAAACAAGATTATCGATGACGGGCTCAAGATCTGGCTTTTAAGCCGATAAAAAAGGACCGATGAGATATCCGTTCCTTAGTGGTTCGGGAGTTCGAATCTCCCTCCCCGCACCAGAGCTTCCTTTCATTCTCCCTTCTATCAAAAGACATTTAAATCAAATTCTTTCTTTTTCAATCATGTCTAAAATACCATATCCAAAAACAAAATTTCTTAAGGTAAAGTGTTCTAGTTGTAATAATGTCCAAGTATTATTTGGTTCAGCTAAAACTATCGTAAAGTGTAATGTATGTGGTGAAGACTTAGCTAGACCTCTTGGTGGAAAAGCTAAAATTTTGGGAGAGATTGTTGAAACTCTTTTATAATTTTCACTGTTTTATTTCTGTTATTTTCAGAAATTTCATCATTCTGGGTTATTCTTATTGAAATTGTTTTATTCACCGTCGTCCACTGAGTGTAGAAAAGTGGACTAATCTTGCCATAAGCGTTCTAACGACATAAATGGCTATGTAGAACGAGAGCAAAAATGAAAGATTTTTTCTACGGTGTACATATGAATTTAAACAAATATAAGTAGAGATAGTGTAGTCTTCATCACTTACCTATTTCGCAACTTAGAGTAGTCCTTTGGTACCTCACTGAACTGTTTCAAGATAGTGTAGTCTTCATCACTTACCTATTTCGCAACTGCACAAGTGGTTGTCCCTCAGTAAACTCTCCATGTGATACACAGATTTCTGTATCATCATTCAAATTTTCATATTTTAATAAATGATATTCGTCAGACTTAATTTTGTTTTGCTAAAACTTTTTCAATCCTTAAATATGAAGTTCTTACATATATAGAGCATGGAACATCGATTATTGTTTCTGTTTTTTTACAAAAGTGGAAATGATTATTCGCGAGTTTTAATAACATCTGTTTATCAGTACCAATCTCTCCACATCTTAAGCAAAGAATCATTTTTGATCCAGGTATATGTAACTTAAGTTTTATTTTACAAGTTTCTTCATTTTTATGAGTAAAATCCAAATTCACATAACCTTTAAGATATCTTCTAAAACTATTAAAAATTCTTTTTTGTTTTTCTTTCTTAATCCTTGGCAATCTTAACGCTCATTATAACTACAAACATAGTTATATTTCAACATTTATAATATTCTAATTTGCCATTTTTGACCTATTTTTGATGTCTAATTAAGAAATTCAAAAAGATTCGTTTCCTTATATACTTCTTGTCTATAGAAGTTTTGTATCAATATAAACAAATACGTATCTTGAGGAAAGCAGATGAATCAGAAATCATCTCAGTTTGAAGAAAACAATACAAAACATCGAAGAAGAAAAGAAGGTAATCAAGATTACATAAAAGAATCTGATCAAGGAAAAGTAATTGTTCTCGGTTTAAAAGGTAAAAAGAGATTAATTACATGTAAAATCCCTGAACTTCAAAGAAAAGAGTTAGATTGTGTTGCATTAGAGGAAAACTGTGACCGTTCAGTTATAATCAGAGATGCAATAAAAGAACTACTGGAAAAGGAGTTATCACAGGAACTCAGTGAATTAAGGGGAGAAAAATATATCGTAAAATTTTAAGCAACAAACCTTTAATAAACACCTTTATTTCTTGTGGAAACTATTCTTCATTCGTTTCATTCTCATACATTCTTATTTCTTCAAGTATTGATTTAATTTCCTCTTCTCTTTTTAAGCTATTACAGCTACCAATATTACTAATTTCAATAGTGTTTTCTGTTAATGATTGCATAACTGTTATATTGTTTCAGATGATTGCTTTCTAATTTGTACAATTAATATTTTTTCCTTGAATTCTCCTTTTACTCGCTTTTGGAATTTATTATAACAGTCTATCCATACTTCTCTCACGTTTACGTTATTTACTGTTGTCTTCTACTCATACATTATCGCGTTTTCCCATTCAACATGATCTTAACCAGTGAAACTGTTGAGATTCTTGAGAATTATAGGTCATGTGACTTCAATTTAGAAAGTACAATCTCACGATCAGCGTAATTTTTGGCTTCGGGGTCATGTGAAGCCATGACTAATGTGGTAT
>BPTO01000337.1 GCA_023705985.1 Candidatus Heimdallarchaeota archaeon
GAAAATACCTGTAATTGAGTCCAAAGATCTACAAGAACACCTTCTTGGAAAATTAGAAGGCAGGAAATGGAATCCTGAATGGTTAAAAGATGGTTTTGAAGGATTTGAAAGAGTACTTCTAAGAGAAGGAGGTGAAAGCGTTATTGCTTTTGAGGATAGAGTTTGGAAATGCTTTAATGAAATTATTGCGCAAAATGATGTAAACAACAATATCGTTATTATTTCTCATGGAGCAGCAATTAAAATCATTTTCAAGAACATTCTACAATCATCACTTAAGGCGCTCTTAAGAATCAGACAGGATAATGGTTGTATCAATATTATCAATGTTAAAAACACAGGAAAAAAACCAGAATTTGAGATTCAAACTATTAACGATTGTAATCATTTAGAAGAAAATATCAAAGACAAAACATGATTTTCCAATTTAAACTTATTTTGTGTTATTATTAAACTTAAATATCAAATTCTTTAGCAAGCATTAAAATAATCGTATTATCATTTTATGATTATTATGGCTTACAAGATACTTATAAGAGGATGCCGAAATATTAGAAGAAAGATTAAGTCTAAAAAACTACGTTGGATATACCTAGATTTAGATATTTCTCTTAATGAACGTCCTGAACCCCCCAAGAGCTTTATTACTAAAAGACTTTTTCCAGCAAAAATACTTGACCTTGCTTTTCTTGATGATTACTTCAATCGCTTAACAAAAGTTAAGTCTCTAGAAGGAGTTGTTCTTCATTTACGCACAATTCCTGATGGAAATGCTAGATTACAATCTCTTAGAGATATTATTCTAAGATTTAGAGAAAAAGGAAAAAAAGTAATCGTTTATGCAAATAATTACGATTCCCTAACTTATTATGTAGCAACATCTGCAGACACAATTTTCTTACAATATGGTGGTGAGATTTCAATTGTAGGTTTTCAATTGTCCAGACTACTCATGAGAGATGTTTTGAAGAAGTATGGTTATTACGTAGACGGGGTCCCAATTTCTCCCTATAAATCTGCTATGGACATGTTTACTAGAACTGATATCTCTGAAGAAGATAGAGAACAATATCAGCGAATAATCGATTCTTCATTTGAATCATTCGTTTCTGATATGAGTCTTTCACTTAACAAATCTCAAGAAGAAATTATTGAGATTATCAACAATGCTCCATATAATTCTGAAGATGCTGTTGAAAAAGGTCTTGTAACAGAATTGACAAATGAGGAAAAATTGATTGATATAATTACGAATAAATATTCTAAATACCGTAAATTTAAACTTGTCACTTGGAAAAAATCACTTAAAATGCTTACTATTCCTCATTCTCCCTCATCAGGAAAAACAGTAGCTATAATTAGTGTTGAAGGCACAATAGTTGACGGCAAAAGTAAAAAACCACCTGTAAAGCTACCTATCCCTATCTTTGGTGATGTTCAATCAGGAGATCAAACTGTTGTCGAGCACATGAGGAAAGTTACTAAAGATAAAAAAGTCAAAGCTGTTGTTTTACATGTTAATTCAGGAGGAGGATCTGCTGCTTCCTCTGAAGCTATGCGTTCTGCTTCAATTGAACTAGTAAAAAACAAACCATTGGTCGTTTACTTCAGTGATGTAGCTGCTTCTGGTGGATATTACATCGCAACTGGAGCTAATTGGGTTGTTGCTCAACCTATGACTTTAACAGGTTCTATAGGTGTTACAGCAGGAAAAATGATAACTCAAGAAGCATTAAAAAAACAGGGAATCAACAGAGTCTTCCTTAAAAAAGGAGAAAGAGCAGGAATTTTTAGTTCTGAAAAATCTTTTACAGAAGAAGAGCGAAGAATTGTTGTTAGTCTGATTACTAGCGTCTATGACTTGCTTCTCGATCATGTTGCTGAATTTAGAAAGATGGAAAGAAAAGATTTTGAACAACATTGTGGAGGAAGAGTTTGGACGGGAGAAGATGCCAAAGGCCTAGGATTAGTAGACGAACTAGGAAGTATTACTAAAGCAATAGAAAAAGCAGCCGAATTAGCACATCTAAAACCAGAAAAATATAGAATAGTAGACATTTACAAATCTAATTCTGAAGCACCTATTTGGTATAAGGATGGAAAAATTGATCTAACTTTAGAGGAGTGGCTTAAACCATTTAAGAATACTCATATATGGATGATTTTACCTGAGGAAATAAAGATAAAATAAACTTCATTCTTTCCTTTTTTTAAATATAAAAGAGAGTTTTTTAGATCAATCATTGGTGCAGTAACTAGAGAGATGCCACCGTCTCTGCAATTTTTC
>BPTO01000338.1 GCA_023705985.1 Candidatus Heimdallarchaeota archaeon
TCACGTGAATTAATTGAAATTATTAGAGCTATAAAAGATGAAAACAGAATAATAAAACTAGAACATAGGGATTTTGAATTAATAAATCCAAATACAAAAACATGTCCTATGTTTAAAACAAATTATGATGCAGAACTTGTAAGAAAATTGTATTTGAATTCAGAAGCACTCTTTAATAAGAATAGAGAATCAAACCCCTTTAATTTCCAGTATATGAGGATGTTTGATATGAGTAATGATTCTGGTAAGTTTAAAACAATGCAGAATCTAATAGAAGAAGGTTTCATCAAACGTAAATCCGTTTTTATTAGTAATAATGAGGTTTATGTACCTTTATTTGAGTCAAGAAATGTTACTCAGTATAATCACCGTCATGCTTCTACAGAGATTAATCCAAATAATATTTTCAAAACAGGAAGTTCAATTTCCTCAAAACTAGATGACTTGATTAATGCAGAATATTCGGTAGAGACCAGATTTTGGATACAAGAAGAATTCCTTGAAGAAAGAATTCCAGATGAGTATAAACTCAAATGGTTTCTTTGTTTTAAAAGTGTAACAGGGGCAACAAGTGAAAGAATAGTAAGTGCGACCATAATGCCTTATTTTGCAGCAGGAAACTCAATTCCTGTTATATTGGTTTACGAAGAACCAACTCATGTTGCTCTCCTTTTAGCCAATTTAAATTGTATAATTATGGATTATATTTCTCGCCAAAAAATCAGTGGGGTGAATCTGAATTTATTTACTTTAGAACAACTACCTGTTATTAACCCAGCTAAGTATCCTACCAAATATATAGAAATAATCAAAAAAAACATACTAGAACTCAGTTTTACATCTTTAGACTTACAATCCTTTGCTCAGGATTTAGAATACTATGATAAACCATTTTTATGGGATGAAACCAAAAGATTACGTTTAAAATGCGAAATTGACGCAATCTATGCTATTCTCTATGGTTTAAATTCTGAAGAACTGGAATACATTCTCGAAAGCTGTAAAATTATTAAAGCTAGAGAGGAAAAAGAGTTAGGAAAATATTTGAGTAAAGCGATAATTCTAGATAATTTCAATAAGCTACAAAGTGAAAATGAATTACAAAAAAGGAGTAATTAAAATGAATATTTTTGAAAACCTAAAACTTTTACAAAATTCTTATAGAGACTATGTATTTACATTTCAAAGATTTAAGAATCCCAAAATCAAAGAATGGGTCCATAGAAAAATAGACAAGGGTACACTCTTATGGAAAGAACCGTTTATACAATTGAATAGAAGGTACAAACTAGGAGACAGTTTAGAGAAATTTATTCAAGAGGGGAATATTCACCAAAAATGCAAAAAAATCTTTTCTTTTAATCCCAAAGAAGAAAATTCTGATCCTATCAATCCATATCAACATCAAAGTGAATCGCTTAGGATTATTTTAGAAAAAAACCAGAATACTATTATTACTACTGGAACAGGTAGTGGCAAGAGTTTCTGTTTTGGGATTCCAATAGTTAGTAAGTGTTTGGAGTTAAAAGAACAAGGTATTGAAGGAATCAAAGCCGTTATTGTTTATCCTATGAATGCCTTAGCTAATTCTCAGTATGATGATTTTGCTGAACGCTTACATGGTTCTGGCTTGAAAATTGCTCTTTATACTGGTGATACTAAAAATAATCCTGAGGAAGCAATTCAATACCTAAAAGAGTCTGCTGAAAGAGATCCATATGATTCTGAAATCTTATCTAGAGAAGAGATTCAAAATAGTCCTCCAGATATTCTATTAACCAATTATGTTATGCTTGACTTAATTCTTACAAGGTTTGAAGATAGAAAACTTTTCCCTCTACATCATAAAGGAGTATTAGAATTCCTAGTTATTGACGAGATACACACTTTTTTTGGTAAAAAAGGAGCAGATTTAGCATGTTTATTGAGAAGACTCAAAGAAAGAACTGGAACAACAAGTAAGGTTCGATGTATAGTAACAAGTGCAACAGTTCAAAGTGCTGAAGGAGAAACAGCTCAGGATTTAATAACTAAATTTGCTGAAGACATATTTGGTGACGAATTTTATCCTGAAAACGTTGTCAGAGAATCTTTTGTTCCACTGTTAATAAACATAGAAACAAAACTTCCACCTGTTTCTTCAGAATTACAGGAGCAAATAATCAACTTTGGTGGTACAATTTCTGCAACAGCTTCTATTGTCGCATCTTTGCTTAATGATACTTCAATAAGAAAAATAGTAGATGAAGATATCATAGGCCAAAAACTCCTTT
>BPTO01000339.1 GCA_023705985.1 Candidatus Heimdallarchaeota archaeon
CTGGTAGTAATTGTTGGTATCATTACAATTAGTATAATCTCAGTACAAAGAAAATATGCAAAAAGGAGAAACTTGTTTCTAATTGAATAATAAAGATGCTTTTTTGATTTGACTATTTTATTGTTTAAAGAAACTTAATTTAAGAGCGAATTTAACCTAAATATTCAATGAAGATTTTTCCCCTCTCTTTTTCAAATAATGAATCATAAATAATATTGGAATGAATGAAGCAGAAAGAAATAACACATTATATCCATTTATGGTATTTGTCACTAGATCAGTATTATTCTCACCCCATCCCACAATTTCAATTATTTCTAAACCATCATCCATGTCAGCAACATAAACAATATTACCGCGAATTTCTACATCAAAGGGTTTACCCCCATCTGAAAAATTACCAAGCTGTATAGGTGAATAAGGATCAGAAACATCGATCATAACTAACCCATTTTCATAATCCGCAATAAAGGCGATACTGTCCTTTACTTGTAAATCACATGGGTTTCCTTCTATAGGAAAAATATTCATTAATGTAGGATCGGAATTATTCTTTACATCATATATATGAAGCCCTTTTTCAATAATAGAATTAGCGGTAAAATATGCATAATAATTCTCAACATAAACACCAAAAAATCCAGAAGTTCGTTCTAATTTAGAGAGGAGATGGACACTTGGAAGATTACTAACACTTAATATTTCAAATCCAAAAACATAATCTGCAGAAAAAACTGTTTTATTTTGAACAAATAAATTGCTGGGTTTACCTCCCCCACGATAATTAACGATTAAAAATGGATTTTGAGGATCAGTAACGTCAATTAATTTTATTCCAGCTGTGTCTCCAGAAGAACTACCATGATCGCTGAGATATGCGATATCATCAATAACTTGAATATCAACAATAGCTCCCGAATCTTCATAACTACCGAGATATACTGGTGCAGCAAGATTACTAATGTTATATATTTTTAATCCACTAAATAAAATGGCTAAAAATGCTAAATCTCCTACAATGTCAATACTATTAGCTTTTCCTGCAGAAGCATCGTGAAATAATTCGATTGGATTCGCTGGGTCACTTACATCATAAATATAAAAACCATTAATATCATCCGCTAAAAAGGCGATATTATTTCTGACTACTACATCCATTACTGAGCCATTTGTATCAATTTCTCCAATTTCTTTTAAAGTAATTTCAGTTTCATTTGCATTAATTAGATTTTCACTCGAAAATCCATTCATAATTAACAATATCAAAATAAAAGATAAATTTCTTACTTTTACTTTCATTTTCATCACGATTTTAGCGTTATATGTATTTTCACTTACATTTACTCAAGCATCAGACCCTCATATAATTTTCGCATCATTGCAACAATAGCTCTTATAGCGTGTATTTATTGATATTTTATCAAATATAGACGTTAACCCTTCTAACTGGATGATTAATTAACAAATTTGTTGTTTTGGTTTTTCTAAAGAGATTCTGTTTTCAGACCATGTTTGACGGAATATTTATTAGTATTTCAATAACAAGACTATAAGGAAAGTTGTGTAAATGAAAAGGGCAATAACAGTAGTGATTACATTTATATTTCTCCTGTCACTAGTTTTTTCTAATGCGGAAACTGAGGATGCAGTTCCAATACTTTTTTCTGTTAACCTTCTATCACCTAACACCTCTCCTGTTCCAAATGATTGGATAATTACAATAAATAATCAGTTACCTAAGATTGGTATAAATATCAGTTATCACGACTCCAATAGTTGGAGTATTATTATGCCTAGAACATGGTATTACCCTGTAGAAGAGCCCGGTTATTATGACTACATTCCAACTTATGAAGAGGGAGGTTTTGACATCTTCTTAATTGGTCGGATATGGAACCTTGACTGGAATCCAAGGGGAGTTTTTGATACTGCTGGTTTGCCACCAAATGGTGATAATATTTATCAATTCAGTAACAGTACTTACGATTCTATTTTAGAGCAATATACTTCAGAACTAGATTACGATAAAAGGATTGAATTAGGTAAGCTACTTCAATCGATACTATATGAGGAATTACCTTCAATTGTAGTTATGTATGAAAGGGAAATAATCAATGCTAGAGTTGATATAACTGGTATTGATTATGAATTATTGGCTTCTAATCAATTTCTCTCAGAGTTTTGGAATGATACAGACGATCAAGAGAGATCGGAAGAGCGTCGTGTAGGGAAAGAGTGTAGATCTCGG
>BPTO01000340.1 GCA_023705985.1 Candidatus Heimdallarchaeota archaeon
TCTTTTTCCCTCAGAGAAGCTCTAGTCTACTCAGACAAGTTTTGGGACATGCTTTCAACTATTAGAAATAAACTTGATGAAGCAGTAGATTACCTGTCTAAAGCATATATTAGAATAAAAAGGAAGAATTTACAAAATGAAGTTATGTATGAACATGTTGAAATCATAAGATTCTTAAGCCGTTGTTATGCTTATCAAGGTCAATTTCAACACTCATATAACCTTCTTGTTGAATTAATCTCTTTCATGGAAAGTGATTTTGTAAGAACAAATTATTTCTCTAGAGGAATTAAATTTGTTTATTCAAGTTCATACTATACTATTCTATTCATTTTTGTACAACTGGATTTGGACATTTCAAACGTACAAGATGAAAAATTAAGGCAAATTTATGAATATACTAAATCGCTTATTTCAGAATCACGTTTATCAAAGGATTTACTTTTAGATTCGTATTCAGATGAAAAAGGCACGAAATTGCTGTTAAATGATGAAACAGACAAATCTAGAGAAGAGGTTTACATAACTCTGCATCAACTTCTCATTACACACAAACCATACACAGCTACTAAAAAGACTGCAGATGCAATAAATAAAATCAAAAATTATACTTTTGATCCATTATACGCAGATATTTTACTGGGAAAGATACATTTAGCGATGGGAAACTTTACAGAATTCAAAAAAACAGCTGAAAATGTTAGAAAAAAAACAACAGATGAAAAAGCACCAATTCTACAGATTTGGAGTGACTTTTTTACTTTGTTGTCCGAATATTTAGAGGAGCCTAGTGATCTCAAAATCCTTGAAGAGCTTAAGAAATTAGAAATAAAATGTTCACAAAAAAATTTCAGGAAAATGGCAGAGGAGATAAAGTTATATCAAAAATTAATCTCATCCTCTCGAACAATTAAAAAATTTGAAGATAGGTTCCAACAAACTGCTTTTATGGACGTATTCAATGAACAATCAAAGAAAATGGTTATAGAATATTTAGATGAGCAATAAACGAGTTAATGTTCAATTTTAAAAGGTAACTCCTTGTATTTATTAGAAGAAGTAAAAAGAGAATAGGCTTCCTACACGAGGATACTATTCAGGGGAAGAAGGGTATTGTCTCCAAGCTCTGGGTCAAACATAATTCATCACTTTTAATTGTATTAATCTAAGTATGAGTGAAAGTTATAACAAAATAACAGAAAAAGGCGATAGAATGAAGTGAAATAAGAAGCACCTAAATTACTTTTAATTGAAGTTTACAAAAAAATTTGCTCTTTGAAAGATATTAACCAAAGTTAAATCTAATATCATAACATTTTTCTATAAAGACTCTGAGTTTGGTTTGATAATTATGCCATCGAATCCGAATCGTGAATTTCTATTAGAGTTGAGCACCTTAGTAAATAAGCGTGTCAAAATACTGTTAAGCAGTGACAAAATATACACTGGTGTTTTGAGAGGTATTCAAGATACTTCATTTAACGTAGCTTTATCTGAAGCAGAGAGCGCAGGAGTAAACTATTTTAGAGTTTTTATAACTGGTTCCAACATTGTTGAAATTACCCTTGCAGAAGAGCCATTTAACTTATCAGGACTAGCAAGCGAACTAGCATCTATGTTCCAACCCCAAAATATCAAAATCTTGGAAGAAGCTGGGATTATACAAGTTTTTGACAGATTTACTGTCAGTGAAGAAGGAGTAAAAGGGACTGGACCTATAGCTGAGAGAATACAGAAAATTTTCGACAAATACAAAGCTCAAGCAGAATCGGAGTAAGATCCGCGAACTTGCGCTCCCTTTTTATTGTTTTTAGGTGTTACCGTTGGAAGAAATAATTAATTCGGATTTACACAGTCGAATAGGTTCTTTTTCACTTCCCCATGGGAAAGTAATAACGCCTACATTATTACCTGTTATTGATCCTAAAGAAAACATCATTACTGCAGAAGAAATGCTCAGTAAATTCGGATTCAATTTTGTAATTACAAGTGCTTATCTTTACTACAAAAGGTATGGAATGCCAAACAAAACAAAAACAATACATGAGACTTTGATGTTTCAAGGGAATATAATGATGGACAGTGGAGCATACCAAATTTTGGCATATGGAGATGTTGACATAGATCCATTACAATCTTTAGACATTCAATCGAATCTAAGTCCTGATGTAGGAGTGATTTTAGATGTCCCAATCCCGCCAACAGACACTTATGAAAGTGCCCAACTT
>BPTO01000341.1 GCA_023705985.1 Candidatus Heimdallarchaeota archaeon
GGGGAGGAGATGAACCCGCTCACCTCCGCTAACACTGTGTGTTGGAGGTGTAATTCCAGAGCTTGAAACTCCCTAAGCTACTGCTTGATGCGATGCGACGCGACCTTAAACGTTCTTGGGTTGGGAAGAGTCCTCAAAATTATTTCCCCCTACCCTTAAGTGGGGAAAGTGGGAAAAATAACTCATAACTAGAGATATTACTGACAGATAATAAATAGATTTCGAAGATAAACAACAGAGAAAGAAGGAAATAGAAATTATTTAGGTGGGTTGATTTCTATAAAATGAGATTATGTTTATATGCCAATATGACAAAATCAAATAATGATATATCTTTTCAACACTGAAGAGATGCACGCTAATATTCACATATCCCCATTGTTCTAAATATTGAAATGTAGAAGCTTTGCTTAATTCAGAAAAGAGTATATCTTAAAAATATCAGGTATCACAGAATCTTAAAGCTTCTTCAAGTACAACATCTTTTTTATTCTTTATATCAGCAACTGTTGGCTTAACTAAGACATCAGGTTGAATGCCTATTCCTTCAAAAGCTGAACCATCAGGGAAGTAAGCTCTCTTCGCTCCAACAAAAATCCTTATACTCTCATCAAAGTTATACATAAAGGGTTGACCAGTGCTTCCCTTAGTTTTTTCACCAATTATGACGGCTCTTTTATTGTCTTTAAAAGGCACAACAAAATCTTCTGCTGCAGAAGTTGTAAAACCATCAGTTAAAATGGCAATCTTCCCTGTATAACAAGAATCTGAAGGATCATGACAATCTGCAGGCCATAGGAGGTGAGATTTATCGAATAATGTGAACTCTTGACAACGCTTAAGAAAAGAATCTTCCTCTTTCGATTCAGGATCAAGTTCCAATTGACGTCGTAAGTAATAATTGTAGTATTGAAATAAACCAATACTCATAGGTGTTGATTCTGACCAGAAACGGTAGGGAAGATTCATCAACTTTTTAACTAAATCTGAGGGTGTAGAACCCCCACCATTTCCTCTAACATCGATAATTAAACACTCAACAGCAAAAAATTCTTCTAGAAAAGACAATGCTCTTTCTTGAAATTTAGGGTCATCAAAAGAGGGGATTCTGATGTAAGCTACATTATCATTAATTTTCTTTCCCTCAGTTTCCAAGGTTGTAGGTTTATTTTCTGGAATTTTTGTTCTATCAATTTCTATAGTCTCATCATTATTCAAAGTTAACGTATATCGGAGAGGAAAAAGAGGGACAAAAAGAGGTTGGGCAAACCTATATTTCTGGGTTCTCTCATTTGGACCTGCGAGATATTTTTTATTTCTAGAAAAGAAATCAGTAAAATCTTCATCATCAATTTTCTTTATTACATCACCAAGAGATAAATCTAAAGTATAAGAATTAATGATTACCCATTTTTCATCCAAAGGTCTAAAATTGAAAGGTTGGTTTTTTCCTCTAATATCATAAAAATACATATCAATGTACAATGAGTGAGAATTATTAAAGTTCGCAAAAAATTCCATCATAAGGAAAGTAAATTCTATCCGATTGTTAATCTCTATTGCTCTGGATAGAAATTCCCGAAAAATTTTATCTATATCAATTTTGGGAACATCGTGCCAATGAGCAAAAACATAATTTAACATTGAATAGGTTTTGGAAAGAATAAAAACTCTCTTTTCCAATTCCAAAATATCGTCAGTCATTGAATAATCATGGGATTTTGTTAATATTAATTTTTTGTAGAATAGGATATTATATTCGCAAAATATTTAGATTTTACTGCTGCTGTTTTTGTGATTGTGGGGGGGGCAATATCTGATATTGGATGGGATTTTCCTTTTCTAATTTATCTAATAGCTTTCATTTTTCTTTCAGGAGTTATTCTATTTCTATATGAACCAATAATTACAACAAAAACTGAGATTAAATCAGTTTCAGACACTAAACAAAGTATTCCATACACAACGCTGATTATAGGATACATTTTGACTTTCATTTTTTTGATTATATACTACTTACTACCTACACAGATACCCTTTTACTTAGAAGAAACAATTGAAGACATTAGTAGAACAGGAATTGGGATAGCTATAGCTGCTTTAACTCTTTCTGCAGGAATTAGTTCCTTTAACTACAAAATTCTTAAATCATATATTAACCGTCGACGTGATTTTTGTACCAGTACTTGAACATCTATTTTGTCGGTAATACAAAGAGAAAATAGAG
>BPTO01000342.1 GCA_023705985.1 Candidatus Heimdallarchaeota archaeon
ATGGAAATTAAGGAAAAAGAGAGTATCCTTTACTTAGAAGGTAGTTGGCAAGAAAAATTTAAACTCCCTTTAATTCCTAAAAATGATGACCCTGAAGTTATGGATTTCTATGTGATTTTACCTCAAGGTAATATGGATGTTCCTTTCACCAAACAAGATGATGGTCACATCACTTTTGATTATGAAAGACACCTCATGCATAAAAAAACAATAGAATTAGAGGAAGATTAAGAATAAAATATTGTTAATCCTAATTTTCTCTTTTTTCCTCTAACTCTTTTTTCATTGATATTTGAATTTAATAGCAACGACATCCATGAAAATACTTCTGTCCCAAATTATATCTTGTTAGCATTAAGTAGTCTGATTCCTTACTGTTCATTAGACGAAGGTTTCTTTATTTCGTACGAGATGAAATACTCCTTCAGGTGACTTTTTGTTGTGTAGTCAAAGCTTTTTTATTCGTACTTTACTATATTATTCTGGAAATAATGATTTCTAACTCCACAATATGTGAAATGGTAGAACAAGGATATTCATCAGGTTCATGCCTAGTAGAAAAAATAGACGGTTCTAAAGGAAGAGCATGCGATTTAACTTTAAGGAAGAAGAACGGCAATCTAGAAAGGGTAATCACGTCTTATCATCTTTCGCGACCGGAAGACTATCTTTCTATTTATCAGAGTGGTTGCAACCATACTTGTTTGAAATGTCATTCTCATGATTTTAGTAAAGTGGTCAGTGGTAATTGGATGAGTACAGATCAAATAGCAAAAGCAGCTATAGATTACAGTAAGCATATTACAGTTTATGAACCAAGAGAAAAAGCAACAAGTTGGCATGCTCATCGATTATGTCGACATTGTGGGTCTTGTGTTTTAATTGGAGAACAATCAGAAGAGTGCCCTAAGAAGTTGAAACCTGAACAAGTAGTTCTAGGTCCACAAGGTTTTGGTCCTGTAAGGAACATAGCAGCTTTTACAGGAGGAGATATTATGTGCAAACCTGAATTTTATTTAGAAGTAACAAAAAAAATAAAGAAAGAACTGGATGATTTTTGGATACTTCTGGAATCAAATGGTTATGGTTTAACTCCTCAAAATTTGGAAGCTTATGCAGCTGGAGGTATAGATGCATTCTGGTTAGACATTAAAGCTTATTCAGAAGAAAAGTACAAAAAGCTATATGGAACAACAAATGCACACATTCTAGAAAGTGTTGAAAGAATTATAGATCATGGTTTTACATTAGAAGTATTAACACTGTACATTCCATTTTTCGTGGAAACTGATGAGCATGAAAAAATAGCACAATTAATAGCAAGCGTTGATTCAAAGATTCCAACAACCTTGTTAGCATTCTTCCCATGCTATAAACTAATAGAACCAATTTACAGAGCTCCAAAGAAGGAAGAGATTGTTGAAAGCTATAAATCAATGAAAAAACAAGGATTGAGAAATTTGAGAATAGGTAATCTTGGAACTTTTATAAAAGATAGTAAAGATATGAAGTATCTAGAAGAAAACTTGGGATCTGATTTTTACTGAGGTTTAACTGGAAAATAAAGATGAGTTTTTGTTCCTTTCCCTTTTTCAGATTCGATATAAATGTAACCTCTGTATAGTCTTACTATACCATATACCTGTGATAATCCTAAACCAGTTCCTCTACCAACTGGTTTTGTTGTGTAAAAAGGTTCAAATACTTTACTTAAAACTTCTTTACTCATTCCAGTCCCATTATCAGCTACTTGAATATGGACATAGTCCCCACTCCTAATTTTGTTCAATTCAAAATCTTTGATATCGTTAGATTTCACAATTGAAGCACTGATTTTCACTTTACCGTTTTCAGGCATCGCATCTCTTGAATTAAGAAGAAGATTCAACATAATTTGTTGAAGCTGATTAGAATCGATTTTAAGTTTACAAGGATTTATTTTGTAATCAATTATAATATTCTCATGAAAAAGAACATAAGAGATTTCTTGAGTTTCTCTGAAAAAGGCTTCTAATTCTACAATTTTAGGTTCAATTTTGCCTATCCTACTGAAATCTAGCATTTGACCTATGAATATAGATGCTTTTTCAGATTGCTTTAGGATAATATTGAGCATTTGCTGGGACACATCTTTTTTTACATTTTCAAGAGCAATTTCAGTTGCACCAGCTATTGCTGAAAGTATGTTATTAAATTCATGAGAATATTATAATTGAT
>BPTO01000343.1 GCA_023705985.1 Candidatus Heimdallarchaeota archaeon
TCAGACGTGTGCTCTTCCGATCTCCTCTCTCAACTTTCTTCAATTAGTTCTCTACAGAGAGTGATGAATTTTTCTCTTTAGGTAATTTTCTTCATCTATAGATTATCGCGAATAATTCAATTTGTCTTTTAATCAAATCCAATCTTTCTTTTCTTAATAATTTTCGGAAATCTCTTACTTCTTCCTTGACTTTTTCCAGCTCTTTACTGGATTTTTCTGCATCACTGACTTTTGAAGAAAGTTGAGAGAGGATTGATTGTATGGTAAAAGCTAACTCTCCCTCTGTTGCTAAAGCATTATCAATGAAGTTTATCAGCTGGTTCCAATCATTAACCATAAACCTATCAGCTGAATGACCAAGACTGTTTACTTCTGATTTTAATTCTCTTAGATTAGAACAAATTCTCAAATCTCTTTCTATTTGATGCCATTCATCCCAATTATCAAGTCTATATAATTCATTAATAAATAATTGATCATCATTTCTGGCATCACCAAATAACATATCTCCTAATCTAAGAATAATCATGTTTAACGTTGAGTCAAACATTAAGAACGTATCATCTAGTGCATCACGATATCTTTCTCTTGTTTTTTTAGGTATATTTGATAATATTGAAATAGCTTTCCCTACTTTCTCCAACAAATCAATAGCATCTCTTATAATTTCTATTCCCATTTTTTTCACTCCTTTGATTTTAATGATTTTAAGTATTCATCAGTAAAGTCTATCTCCAACTCAATCCACATTGGTAAATGATCAGACATTTGCCAAGTTCTCCAACCCTTTAGATAGTTCCTTCTTTTAGCTTCAATTGATTGAATTTTCTCGAAATCTCTTGGATATTTGTTTATGTAAATATCTGCTTCATCATCGCGAAAAACCGTGTCATAATAATGGATTACTCCTCCTTTTTCAGTAAATTTCAGTTTTCCTTTCTCTTCCTTGAATGCTATCTGATCATAGTGTTTAGCTGTGAAAGGAGTACTTGGAATCCCCCATAGTTCTTTTGGAATAAAAAAACCATTAGACTTTAAGGCATCCATAGTTTTACCTTTATCCTTAAGTATATTGAAATCGCCTAGAACTATGACGCATATATTATCCCTTTTAGATTTATCTGCTAGGAAACCTGTTATAGCTTCAATTTCTTTCACTCTCTCATCAATCCCTACAGCTGTTTCATCAGCAAAATAGATGTGAACTGTACACAAGTTGAATCTTAACCAGCCTGATTGAAACGATACAAGAAATGGTGTTCTTGCGAACTGACGCTCTCTATCTATCAATTTAACATCCTGTAAGACTATTTCACCTGCTATGTCCATGAATTGTACTTTTGATGTATCATAAATGAAGACTAGTCTCTCTTGATTTCCTTTTCTCCCTTCTGTTGTGTCAGTACTGATACATTTCCATTGATTTCCTAGGATATACAAAAGCTCCCTGAATTGTTTCATATTTCTATTTACTTCTTGAATTGCTATTACATCGAAGTTCGAAATAATTTCAGCTATATAGAGATATGATTCAGCTAATCTACTTCTTGGATTAAACTTTCTAGCACCAAAATCTCTTATGTTCCATGTTGCAATTCGCAGCTTGTTAGTGGTTTTGCGTTCAGGAATACAATCCTTAAGTTGTTTTCTTAATTTTAAAAGATTATCAATAACACGGTCTCTCCACTCCTTTGGATCAATATCTTTTACTTCATAATACCTTGGCATACTTGTTTCTCCACACTTAGTATACTAGATTAATATGCAATTATGGGTTATTAAATATTTTGTGGGAAAGTAACAAAATGTTTGTTCATTAAATTTCCTTTAGAGTTAAAAAAAGCTCAAAATACTGTTTAAATTTGTTTTTTGGAAATTCTTATAATAAATCAAGGAACTTTCTATACATGGTCTTGAATAATAAAACAACACTTGAATCAGTTCTTAAGAAAAAGAAATTCATCAGTCTAACTACCTATAATCCCAGAATTCTCAGGAAATCTCGCCCCATCTTACATACTACTATTTGTCTCTATAATCTCTTTAGTGGGACTGATTTCAAAAAAAATCTTAAAGAAGAAATAATCTCCTTTTTCTCTTTTTAATTCTTGGATGGTTGTTAGTCTGCAATCTAATACAAACTTTAGTGTGAACTAAAACTTATGTTTTACTAATATTTCAAACCATACTCTTAGTGTTTTTTCTT
>BPTO01000344.1 GCA_023705985.1 Candidatus Heimdallarchaeota archaeon
TTCTCCTTTAATTCAGGATTAATTTTCGTTTGAGGTTTGCCAAATATTGTTGATTCATTTGATTTATAACTCACAGGATTTAGAAGTTCCAAAACAAAAAGTTTCTATTACTCGAGAGATGGTTGAACAATCTACTCTTGTTCCTCAAGAAGAAATTAAAGTTCCTGAACTAAAGAATTCTGAGAGTTATAAATCAAATGAATCAACAATATTTGGCAAACCTCAAACGAAAATTGATCCTGAATTAAAGGTGTGCATTCATTGCAATTCTAAGATTAAAAAGATGTGGAGCACATGCCCTATTTGTGGAAAAAATCTCTAATCTGATTTTTCAAACTCCTTAAAATTATATTATTTAGATCATATAAAATTTTTTTATAAATGAAATGGATTGATATGGAATAAATTCAATTTTAGAATTACTGATCACAATTGAGAGCCACATTTATTGCAAAATGCGTAATCAGAGGATAAAATCGCACCACACTGTTTACAAATAATAATTTCTTTTCCAGAGGGTTCTGGGACTGTTGGTTGAACTGGTGCTGATGTTTGAGTGGGGGAAAACGTGGTGGTTTTGCTTTCCAAATCTGAGACATTTGGAATTATTCTTAATTTACTCATTTCTTGAGCCTCAGATTCTTTATCAGCTATAAATGGTATAAAAGCTTCAACTTGAGTTTTTCCTGTATCATCTACTTTTTGCGATAATGTTTGAAATAGAGAAGGAGTGCTTGTGGTTCCTGTTGTTGGAGCTGGTTGAGCTGAAATAGGAGATTTAATTTCTTTTAATTCAACCTTTTCTTTCTTTTCCTTTTTAGTTTTTTCTTTTTTCTCCTTCGTTACATGTTTCATTTCTTCTAAAAGTTTTTCTTGCTTCTCTTTTTCTTCTTGAAGTTTTTTCTCCTTTTCTTCTTTCTTTTTCTGTTTTTCAAGTTTCTTCTTGTCTTTCTTAGAATAAATTGGTTCCGGTAAGTAATCCATTAGAGAATCTGATTTGGTATCAGTACTATCTACTTGTGCTAAATTTGAAGCCAAATTTGAAGGAAAACTTTGAATTGAAGGATCTCCTTGAGAAGATTGAAATTGTTCAGGAGTAGGAGCGGGAACAGGAATATTATTTGTAAAAGGGATTGCTTTTGGTTTATATGTTTCTTCCCTGCTAGTAAAAGGAGTAAGTTGAGAAGGAGAATCTTGTTGTTGTTCTGGCTTTTCATGAGATAACATCTCATCTGGTCTCTTAAAATCAAATTGAACAGGTTGTTTTGATGAGTCTTCAATTTGCGTTTCGGGTAAAGGAATTTCTGGTTCAAATTCGGGCTCAAATATAGGGGTGGCTTCTTGCTTTTCTATAATAGAAGGTTCTGGAACGGGAGGAGCCGCATATTCAAATTCAGGTTCAGGTTCAAATGTTGAGGTTGGTTCATACGCTTTAATAGAGGTAGGCTCAGGAACAGGAGGAGCCGCATATTCAAATTCTGATTTTATTTTTTGTCCAGGAGTTGGATATGTTTCTGTAGCCGTTATTGGAATTTGGCCAGGACTGAATATAATTCCTCTAGAAATTAGTTGATCAGGTACTCCTGAGCCAATCATTAAACACGCAAGAATATAAAAACAATCTCCAACACCTTCACCAGTTTTCGCTGAAGTTTCCATGTAGTATAAATTAAAATTTCTTGTGAAATTATTGATTTCTTCTAAAAAAACAGTTCTTTGATCGACTAAATCGCTTTTATTACCAACTAGTAACAAAGGAATCTCGGTTTTTACATTCGCTCTTACTTCTTCTATCCATTGAGGGAGGTGTTCAAAACTACCCGCATTGGTAAGATCAAAGATTAAAAGTGCGCCTAAAGATCCTCTATAATACATTGGTCTAATCGAGCTAAAACGTTCCTGTCCTCCAGTATCCCATATCTGAAGCTTTGCTCGAATAGGGCCTTCAATAGAATCGATATTAATCGTTTTTACATGAAAATCTACACCGATAGTCATTTTATAATCTTCTGTAAAAAATTCCTTAGAAAAGCGAAGAGTTAGAGCAGTCTTACCAACCCCACCATCTCCTACGACAATCGATTTAAAGAGGTAATCATATTCTTCAGCCATTACATAGATCGGAAGAGCGTCGTGTAGGGAAAGAG
>BPTO01000345.1 GCA_023705985.1 Candidatus Heimdallarchaeota archaeon
CTTTAACTCCTTTTCATTTTTTTTATTTTTACTATTCTATTAACATCGATAAATCAAAATTTTTAACAGAATGAGTTAATGCTCCCGAAGAGATTAGATCAATGCCTTCAAATGAATAGATTTCCAAGTTATCAAGTGATATGTTTCCACTTAATTCTATTAGTATTGAATCATTGATTGCTTTTATTTTTGATATTACATGTTTTGCTTGTTGAGGAGAAAAGTTATCTAACATGACTATATCTGCTCCCGACTTTGTAGCTTCAATTGCTTGTTCTTCATTCTGAACTTCAACCTCTATTTTTTTACTGAAACTAATAGTTTCTTTAGCTTTGGTTACTGCTTCAGATATGGAATTAAACATCCTCAAATGATTTTCTTTGAGTAGGATCATATCTGACAGATTGAATCTGTGAGTATCTCCTCCTCCAATGATAACAGCATATTTATCATATTTGCTTAATCCTGGAACAGTTTTTCTTGTTGCACATATTCTGATATTTTCATTATTTTTGCGTGCTATTTGTATCATAATATCCGTTTGAGTTGCAATTCCTGACATTCTTCCAAGTATATTCAAAGCTAACCTTTCAGCTTGAAGTAGATTGTGAATATCTCCTTTTACTAAAGCTATGGTTGTTTTCTTAGAAACTCTTGCTCCTTCTTCAACACGAGCTTCAAATTCTGTTCCAATAATTTCAAAAACTCTCTTAACAAATGGTAATCCAGCAATAATGCCGTCTTGCTTTGCATAAATTTTCCCTTTAGCTTTACTATTGGGGATGAGGTTGGTTGTTACGTCCCAGTAAGGTACATCAATTGCTAACCATTTCTTGATGTCTTCGTCAACTAAAACTTGAGGTATCATTCGTAACAAACTCGAGGGATTAGTATTTTAGCATATTGTTTACAGCTTTAAATGCCTTCTTCCTAATTTTTTCATCGAGTTCAATTGTATTTTCCGCTGTAGGATTTTCTATTGATTTCAATATGGTTGGAAGATCATTTCTTTTCATACTTATACAGATCATCTTGCTGTCTACGAATTCAATATCTGGAAACTCAATCTTCATTCGATCGATAAAACCTTGTTCAGTTAGAAACAGCACTTTTTCTCCAGGTTTTGCCTTTTTAGCGTATCTGTGCATATCTCCTGTTCCACCGGCGAAGTCCACCTTTTGAATTATTTCTGGTTTGCATTCTAAATGTGCAAATGTTTTGACAGAAACATCTTCCTGTAATGTATTGAATCTATTTTCAGAAAGCGCATGATGGGTTCTACAGTAACCAGGAAAAGTGATAATATTTTTTCCAGTAAGCTCAGCAAGGTTCTTTCCCATATTCTCATCAGGAACAAAGATTATTGTTTCAGCTTCAAGTTGTTCAACAATTCTTCTTGCGTTTGCTGAAGTACAGCAAATATCTGATTCAGCCTTTACATCTACATTAGTGTTAACGTAACAGATTACTGTTGCACCTGGATGTTCTTTTTTAAGTTTTTTAACATCTTCCCCTGTAATTGAATCAGCTAAAGTACAATCTCTACCATGTTCTGGCACAAAAACAGTTTTCTCAGGATTAAGTATTTTCATGGTTTCTGCCATGAAGTCTACCCCACAGAGTAGAATTGTGTCTTCTTCAACCTCAGTAGCTTTCTTTGCGAGACCTAATGAGTCACCTACAATATCAGCTACACCAAAAATGATGTCAGCTGTTTGGTAAGAATGAGCAAAAATTTTTATGCCTTTTTCTTTTTTAATTGTATTAATTCTAAGTGTAAATGGTGCAATACTTTCACAGGCTTCTTTTGTCCATCCTAATTTAGCTAGTTTGGAATAAAGACGATCAACTTCTTCTTTTAATTTTTCTTGATCCTGGCTTGGTATAATTATGACCTCTTCCACTGTAACCATCACAATCGGAGACAATTCTGTATGAAGCTACTTAAAGAATATTTGTTAGTGGCCAAAATTACATGGAGGGTTATTGAACTTGAGTTTCTACCCGTTAAAATAATAATTTTAAAATAAGTGAAAAAAGTTGAAGCAAAATTTGCCTATTTATTTCTCTAAATTCTTGTAAAATTCACTTAGATATATGCTGTAATGCTGTTTACGTATGTGCAATAAGATCGGAAGAGCGTC
>BPTO01000346.1 GCA_023705985.1 Candidatus Heimdallarchaeota archaeon
TTTTGTTTCTTGCTTTTTTACAAATTGCTTGTATATATAACAAGTTAATCAAGACTGAAGGACTCTCAGAGATCAGAAATTTACAAACATTTAGAGGAGAACTTCCTTACTTTAATGTCTTATATTTATTCTATCGACTAGCCTTTTATGCAAATAGATATATAAAATACAAAATTTCTTCATTACAAAGTTTTGATGAAAAAAAACTTAAAGCAATAAGTATTTGGGAAAATACAATTATTCCCAAACTGCGCTTTGAATTAGGAAATTTGATTGTATTTGGACTTGGTAAGAAAAATCAAGAAACAAAACAGATATCTGGTTTTAATAGAATGGTAACAACACAAAATGGGATATATTCTTTCAATATAGATAAATTAGACAATGATTGGGGTCCTATAAGCATAATCAAGAGTGAGTTAAGTTATACTCATACATCCTACACTGTTTCTATAAAAAACATATATGATTTAAGAAAGTTTTATCGTCTTAGAAACGGAGTGGATTTACTAACATGGAATGCTTTAATCGAATTCAAAGATTATGATGTAAAAAGTAAAGAAAGTACTTTAAGAAAGGGTTTTAGCCCAACGTACAATTTAGCAGAGAAGTTAGAACTAGGAGCAATACCATCTTTCTTTGTCGATAAAAAAGGTACAATAATAGACTTAACAAAATTTAATGCAACTGAAGTATATACACTTCTAAAGCTTAGAATGCTTTCTGAAGGATATTGGCAATTCTTTGATCAAGTTTCAATTAACAATTTTAGGTTCACTCCTCAGGGCAAACAAGTACCACCTGAATTAATGTATAGACTTGCAACAATGATCGATATTTTATGTGCTTCATCTGGATGTTTAAGAATCAAGAAGGTTTTCTTTAATGTAGATGAAAATAATATTGATAAAATAACAAAAGTTAGACAATTCTCTTTAGGAACACCTTTTGCAAATACTGTACTCAAAGAAATAGACATTCCTGCTGGATTCTATATTTCAGTTAATATCTCTATATTAAAAGAATGTATTAATGAAATTGATTCAAATATATTAGAAAATAAAACAATTGAATTTTCATTTACAACCCGAGTAAGACTTCAATCTAACATGTATAATGTGCAACCTATAATCATCTATGGACTAAAGGATAGAAATGGTAAAATTGATATTGTTTTTTCTGATTATTGGGAAATTGCAATTATAAATAGAGATCTTAATAAAAATACAGCTCAAGGAAGTAAAAGATACAAGAATCCTCTTTCGTTAGAAGAATGGTATATGTATGGTACTGATGAAGCAATTGGAAAAGATATATGGATATATAAAACAACAGATTATCAACAACAAATCAAACAATTGGAATTTGTTGATCCAACAAAACCAAATGAAGGAATAATTAAGAAAGCATTCATTAGTATGCTAAGCTTTTATGAAAGACAAAAATACAGTAAAAAAATCAGATTTTCAAATAATGATACTAAAACTAAAAATATTCCTTATCTGACATTACTCAATACTAATGGGGCACCAATTTTTAGCAAGTTTAAAGTAGATATGTCTAGGGGATTAATGGCATGTTTTGATCCAAAAAGATATAATATATCTAACATTGCTCCTATCATTTTGCATAATGCTAGAGAATTTTTACAACGATTTATAAGAACAAGAAAAGTACCAATAGTTCTATCTTATTATGATGAAGTCTCTGAAATCTGGGAAACTACTATAGATTGGAAACATATAAATGATGCAATAAATTGCTTAGAGGATTTAAAGAATTTATTTGCTGTTGAATATAACAATATTGGTAAAATAGATAGTATGCTCTCTACTCAGAAGGAATCTCGTTATTTATACTATTCAATATTCAAATACCTACGTGATATTCAGCTTTCTATACCTCTAAAAACTAAATGGGTTTTAGATAACGATAAAGATTATGGTTTAAAAATATTATATGCTAAAATACTTGATACAATTGACTATTATCAAGAACTGTCAAAGACTCCCTATCTCAAAATCTATTCCCAAACAAAGAGAATAGATTCAGATATTAGTACTACCATTAATATTATACCTGATCCAATGGAATATGTTCATCATTGGACTACAGAGGTATCGAAAGCTGAATATCACGTA
>BPTO01000347.1 GCA_023705985.1 Candidatus Heimdallarchaeota archaeon
AGCTTCTCCAAACGACTATGACGAAGAATTAGATGTATATGTCAATTTAGCTGATGATGGTCGATTATCAACTTTAAGATTTCAAATAGGTATTCAAGATGGTGAAAGTACTACATGGTATGGAGGAATAAATCAATTTACCATATCGGGATCATCTTGGAGCGGATATAAAACATTAAATTATGCTTTTCACGAACATACAGAACTATTATTAGTCCTTCATGTAACGGTTATTGATATTTTTTATAATATCTTTGATGATTATTACACCTTCCTTATTGAAGATAAAACTCCACCCGAAGTTACTGTAGTAAGTGCTCCAGAGACACTAATATCAACCCAAGATTGTGAAATAGTAACTGTTATTAACGATTTTAACGAACTAGATATTTATAGACTCAGATACACAATTAATGCAGGATCAGAATTTATAACACCATTAACATCGAATGGAACACATTACATAGGAACTGTTGATCACTCTTATTATTATTGTGGAGATGTTTTATTAATATGGATAGAAACTAGGGATATAAAATACAATAATTTCATAAGTAATATGCCCATTGAATACGTTATTGGAGATGGTGATTCACCCACAATATGGAGTAATAATCTTTTCGAGTATGAAAGCAATGACATACCTTATTTATATGAAATAGCCATAAGAGTTAGAGTTTCTGATTTTAGTCTTTTGAATTTTGTGAAATTAAAATATCAAATTGAATTTGGTGATATTCAAACAATAACAATGAGTTTTGATGAAAGTGTTTCTCCTTATAATTATTTATTGCATTTTGTTTTGGGAACCATTGATACTGATGGCCGTTCTAGTTGTGCTTTCTGGTTTGAAGCTCAAGACGAGTATTTGTGGACAAGTAATAGCATAAGTAATATCATATATTTGTATTTTAATGACATATATGAACCAACAGCCACACTAATAATTGTTCCATCCACTTTAGAGTTAATTAATTCAGGTATGCTAAACTTTACAGCACAATTTCAAGATGATGTTTCTATCGATGTTGGGACAGCCCTAATAGAATTATTACATAATGGCGATTCTATCATTAATTTAACTGGTATTATTATTCAAAACAATGGATTTAATGATTACACGTTAGAGTACAATCTAAATGTATCAATTATTAAAAACTTCTATGGTTCAACTATACAAGTAGTTTGCAAAGTCAAGGACTTATATGGTAACGAGTATGTTTCTACAGCTATAACAAAAGATGTTACTGATAGCACAAAGCCAGATATAACTCCAGAAGATTGGTTATATGAAGCTCTTAATCCAGACACATTTATTAAAGTCTGGATTCCTCATTGTTATGATATATCGGGAATATCGTCTAGATCAGTAACATTATCAATCAACTCTGGTGATCCAAATAACTTAAACGTATATTATGACGATATAAATGAGAAATATTACGTTACACTGCCTAAGATGTCAGCTTTGACAGACTTTTTCATAGAATCAACTTTTATTGATATTCATGGTAATAGTAACAGCGATTCTTTCGATGGAAGTATTACTGATCTTGGACCACCAGTAATTCACGAAAGAAATATTAGTGCAAATCCAACAGCTGATAACATTCAAACAGTTTTCACAGCTGATGTTACAGATGATGGAGAAGTATCCGTAGTTCAATTATACATAAATGAAACAGGCGAAGACACACTAATTTATACAATGAATTGGAATGGAGAACTATATGTAATTACAATTGATAATATACCTAAAGGAACTTATACTTACCAAATTAGGGCTAAAGACATTTGTAATAAGTCGAGTGATTTAACACCCGAAATTGGATTTATATCTGAAGATAAAACTCTTCCTACATATTCACATACTGAAGCTTCTTGGGATACACCGCAAGCTACTAGTAGTATATCTTTTAGATTTGTAGTATATACAAATGATAATGAAGGGATAAGCTTAATACGTGTAAACTATGAAATTGAAGGAACTACATACACACATACAGTATATGATATGTCATCACCATCCTTTACTGTTAGTTGTAATAACTATGTGCCTGATAATCTTATTACCATCACTTCAATTTATATTGAAGATACAGCAGATGATCCTAACCATATAACAATCGGTGGTTCTATT
>BPTO01000348.1 GCA_023705985.1 Candidatus Heimdallarchaeota archaeon
CACCAGAAGTTACTCCAGCACCACCTTATGAAAAAACTCCCGAACAAATTGCTTTTGAAGAAACGTATGCAGGTCAATTAACTGATTGGGTAGAGGCAGAGGGTTATGGTATCCCTAAAGAAACACAAGCTTTAATGATACAGAAGCAAACCGATGTTTTAAAGGCAAGGGAAACTGAAAGTCTTCGGGTTATGCGTAACACTATGGAAAGACGAGGTTTAACTAATTCTGGTCTTATTTTTGCTAATGAGCAATCAATTCATTCTAACACCTCTGTAGCCATAGCAGGTGCAATTGCAGATGTTCAGATTAAAAGTGCTCTAATGAAGATGTCAAGTTTTGAGAAAGCAATGGGACAGGCAGGTCAATTTTTGGGTTATTTAAGTGAACAGAGTCAACTTAGATATGCTCCAGAATTTGCTACTTGGCAGGCTGAACAAATGGCTAAAATGCAGGCTTGGCAGGGTAAATTGGATGTTTATAAGATGGAACTTAATCAAGCGTATCAAACGCAGAATTTAAAACTACAAGCACAATTACAAAGTAAATTAAATGCAGAACAGAACGCTTTTGAAATGCAAATGTTACAAATGGAAATAGATGCAAGTCAACAGGCAGCAAAACAAGAAGGTATTGGAAATATAATTGGTATGATTATTGGAATAGGGGCAAGCCTATTATTTGGCGTTCCCTTATTTGGATTTTAAGGAGATGATATAAATGGCAAAATTTGGCGGTTCATTTGTGAAGGGATTAGCAGGCGGATTACAGACTGGTTTAAATTATGGTATGAACGCTGCACAGATTAGATGGCAAATTGAGCAAAAGAAAAAACTTGAAAAAGAAAAAGAAAAGATGCAGGAAGTATGGACTAACTTTTCTCAATCGGCACAAGAAATATATGAAAGTGGTGAAGTATCACAAGAAACAGAAAGAAAATTATATGCTTTAATGTTTACTTTGCCACCAGAATTACAAGCTTCTGCTAATAATTTATTAACAGCAGTAAATAAAAATGATAAGGCTGCTGTTGAAAAAGAGTTTAATAATCTTCAAATGGTTATGGATGTAGTTGAAGCTACTGGTGGAAGAATTGATGATGTAGCTCTTGATAGTTTAATAAATATATTAAGTCCTGAAAATCAAAATAAGATTACAGCAGTTATGGATGCTTATAAGAGTGTTCCTGAACAACCAGAGGATATATGGGCACAAGCAGGAAAATTACCTCAAGAAATAAGACCCGAATTTTTAAGGGCAAGAGGTGAAGAGATACCAGAAGTTCCTCCAACAGAAAGAGCTCCTACTGCTATTGACCAAAAAATAGCAGGAATAGAAGCACTTCCAATTCCAGAAGAACAAAAACTCAAAATGAAGATTAAAGTGTATGGTGGTGGAGATACTGCTTTAGAACAAAAAATACAAAAAGCATACGAACATGGTGCGACTGATGAAGAAGTAAAAGATATGATTGTTGGTAGAGGAATTGATATAACTATTACACCCGAAACCGTAGGCACTTTAGCTACTTGGGAAGAGAGATTTGATAAGGTAACCACAGAAGAGGAATTTAATCGAGAGATGAGTTTATTAGAACAATCAAAAGATGCATATGACCCTGAACAAAAGGTGTGGAAAGATAAATTAATATCAATGATAGAAGAACATGTTAAAGATTTAAAAACATTTTTAGACGAAAAGGGTAAATTAAAAAATATGGATTGGAAAGATGAGTGGGAAAAAGATATAGATATATATAATGAAAAAATAAGAGAATTAATGGAAAAATTCCCCGATGTTGATTTAAGTCAATTCCCTAAATTTTTAAAATGGAGTACACTTGGATTATTTAGTTTAATTGACAAAAAAGGGTGGTAATTAATGCAAGGAAGCAGTTTTGATAAATATTTAAAATTAGGAAGTCAATTTGGTGGTAATTGGGGATTGCCTGATTTAATTAAAAAGGAAAAAGAAGAAGAGAAACCCAAAATTGATAGTTTCGAGAAATATAAACTTAAACTTGCAGGGAAACCTCAACTTGGAGTAGGTGCTAAAGCGGAAATGGGTGTAACTTTACCTAAACCTATTGAGATACCTTCTTATTTTTTCATTAT
>BPTO01000349.1 GCA_023705985.1 Candidatus Heimdallarchaeota archaeon
TCTTCAAGAATATGTTCATGAACTCGTTCAATCATTTTTGTTCTCCTAGATATTCAATCTAATAATTAAAAAGGATAAGTATCTTTTAAACTTAGTTAAGGGCAGAGAAAATCTTGATCAAAGTGAAGGAATCTGAGATTTTGCTTCTTTAATCATTTTTTCAATAAAAGGACCCTTAGCTCTTGTATACTCTTCTTTATTTGAGTGATATTTTCCTGCTAAATTCACCTTTAATTTTTCATATTCTTTTGCTTTCTCTTTATTTTTTCTTAAGTATTCTCTGAAAAGAAGATGTTCTTTCCAAGAATCGCTCTTAATTTCAAACATGTGAAGATGATGAGATCTTTTCCCTTTTTCACCTTTACTCAAATATCTTCTCTCTGGAATCTGCTCTTCATACTCAGGAAAGTACTCATATCCTATCTTTTCAAGATCTGGAATGATTTTCATTGCTTCCTCTAACGTTTGAACACCTACTAAGATATCTATCGTCGATTTAGCTTTTATTCCAAGAATAGATGTGCTACCTATATGCTCAACTACAATGTTTTTGATACAGACTATATCCATAATTAAATCCTTTTCTTTCTTAAAATGAGCTGGCCATTCAGATTTGTAATCTACAAGTCTTACTGTATATGGCATGATGTTCTAAATCTCTTTTTAGATTTAATTTAAAAATTTGTTTATTGAGAAATCTAATAAACTCTAGCGTGCTAGTTAAATTAGTAAATAGACAAATATCCAATTAAGGTGAAATTAATGAGTGACGTACTAATAGCATTTGGAACAAGATATGGAGCTACAGGTGATACTGCAGCAGCAATAGTAGCTGTTTTGAAGAAAAAATACAAACTTGTTTCTGACATATGGGATCTTAAAGATTACAGATCTTGCCCAGATTTATCAGATTACAAATACGTAATAATTGGTAGTGGAATTAAATATGGTAAATGGACTGAAAATACTGAAAAATACCTCGAAAACGATTTTACAGGTAAGAAAGTTGCTGTTTATATTTCTTCTAGTTACGCAGGAGAAACAGAAACATATGATTACGCAAAGAAGAATTTTCTTGAAAATGTAATTGCCAAACACTCTAATGTAAATCCAATAGCTACTGAAGCATTTGGAGGTAGAATACCTTTAACACAAATACCAAAAATCTGGACTCTTCGTATCTTACAGAGGATACCCACATTCCAAAAAGATAATCGTGACTTGGAAAAAATCGAAAAATGGGCTGAAAGAGTAGGAAAACTTTTCACAGAAGAGAACTAAAACAACTAGTTTTCCTTATCTATTTTCATTTTTATGGAATTATTTGATTTTAAGGCGTAATTTTGCAATATTTTATATATTGATAAATAAAAGCAACATTATGTCTAATGAATTCCCTTCTTCTAATTCTATAGTATCTAAACATAGAGCTAGCAAAAGTTCTTTTAGAAAACAAACAAAAAGAATGAATAAGATAGTGATTTTTCTCTATCGGTTTTATGTTTTACCAATATTTGGCATAGGTAAAAGTATGCTAGTTATTGAAACTATTGGAAGAAGAACGGGAAAAAAAAGAAGAACTCCAACTCTCCATAACACTTTTTACACAAATAATATTACTCTTTATTCAGCTCGAGGTAAAGATGCTGATTGGATTAGAAATATCCGAGCTCAAAAAGAAAAAATTGTTTTTATTTACAAGGGTTTTAAGAGATTTAGAGCAAAAGCTATTTTTGTTGATGAACCTGAAGAAAAAATTGAACACTTACGATTTTTCTGCGAGAATTATAAAGGAGCAAAATTCGTTTTTGGCTATAATAAAAAGAAGCATAAAAACATCTTCGATACTGAAGACTTCAAACTCTTTGCTCAAACTCTTGAATTTGTTCAAATTATACCCATATAAAACAGCTGTAAAAGAGTTTATTCAGTAGAAATAAATTACATAAAATCTTTATACTTAAAAAAAGATACTATTCTTTGGGTTTTCTTATGTCTCCTAAAAAGAGCACAAGTGAAGAGATAATCATAATACTTCAGAATTGTTCAACGCTGGTTGGTAGCACATTAGAACGGATGTCTGAATTGCTGACAAACTCTCTTC
>BPTO01000350.1 GCA_023705985.1 Candidatus Heimdallarchaeota archaeon
GAATCAACCTCCAAACTCCAGGTGAAAGATTTATGAACCAACCTCCCCAAGATATATTGCCCAAAAGTGTAACCGATCTTAGTTGAGTTAACATCCTATATATGACCACAAAAACATTTAAGTGCAAAAACTTCAAGAAATACTGAATTACATTGATTGAGAAAATTGTAGAAATCCACAGTAATCATCTTCAAGCTTGGTTGAACGAAAGTGAAAATGAACTGAATGAACTAAAACAAACTACCTCTTGGTTTGTTTTTAGCCAGAAATATGGTAATCTTGTTACCCTAATTGATGTTCTATTTAAAGAAGTTATTCCGAAATTAAAAAGTACAGCAGAACAAATACAGAGTTTATTATACAGCCCCTATGAAAGACTAAGCATAGAATTTCCCCAAGAGATAAAAATCACGATATTCGAGAATAAAGAACTTAAAATAACTTTTACAGAGAGCAAAATTAAAAACTCGAAAAATTTCTATCCTGATATCGAAAAGGTGGAAAAGCAACTAGACAGAATTTTGCAGAGTTTAGAGGACGAACCTGTTAGAATAATTGAAGCAGTGAGAGCTGATCTTCAGATTTCTTTAGAAGATCTTGATGATGCTGTTAAAACTTTGGAAAAAGTAATTGCAAGTGATATACCTGATACTGAAATGTTATTGGATGGTTACAGAAAGATTGCAAAATCAAAGTATTATAGGAGACTGATAAAGCAGTTTAGACCTAATCAATTAAGTGTAAAACTTCAGTCTGTTGATTGTGCTAAGCAAGTAATTGAAGATTTCCAAAGAAGAAAAGATAAAGTGTACAAATTCAAATTTGATGTAGAAGGGCTACTTGGTTATGAACTTAAACAAGTAGATGTTAGTAAGTGGTATAAAGAGAAAATACCACAGATGAACTAGATAGAATAGAAAAAGGAATACAAGATAGAATCCACTTGTTAGTAAAACAAATCGATGAAATTATAAAAACCGAGAAAAAATCATTGAAAATGGAAAATTTGCTTGCAGAAATGAATCCCGAGTTTCCAGTTAATTTAGAGCGAATGGCAGAATTAATGGGAGAAGAGAAAACAATAACTGAAGAGATACTGATTTATACATTAAACAAACGTCAGAACATTGGAAAATATGATTCTATGTCACAGATGTTTGTATTCAGTGGAAAAACAATTAAAAAACAACAAAAGAAAGAAAAGAAAATAAAATGTCCAAAATGTAGATCAGTATTAACTAATACCGAAAGTAAATGCCTAAATTGTGGGAGAGAGTTTGAGATCTGCCAGATATGTAGAGGGATAATAGTTGAAGGAAAAACATTAAGCTGTAGCTCTTGTGGAAGATTATTTCATAAAGAGCATCTGGAAGAATGGATGAATACAAACAGAAATTGTCCGGTGTGTAAAGAGAAAATATAAACTCACAAGCATTTTCATTTCATTACACATCACAAAACTCTCCTTTATTAGGCGATATGAGTATTGCAAGAAAAAGGCGGTTTGATAGACAAATCATTTTTCTTCAAAGTACCTTGCAACAAATCTTCCAGCACTTGTCAGTGAGATTATGTTGCTTCTTCCAGTTTTTTCTGTTTTTACTAGATTTCCTCCTTCAAGTTTTAAGATATGATAACTAACTAATTGAGGTGATAATTTTAATCCATTACCTATTTGAGTTGTTCCTTTCTCAATTTTACCATTATTGTCTAAGATAAATTTCAAAATGCTTATCTGCTTTACATCAAGATTTTCTATTTGTATGGAGGGTACTGGAAGTTCATATAACCTCTCTTGTAGAGGAACTCCCTTATTCTCTTTATCCTCTCTTATATAGAACACATTTGCATGAAGGAGATAACCAGCTATAAAAGCTGCATTTGACATGATCTTAGTCCCTCCGGTGACATTAATTATAATTTTGTGATTTGGGTTTTTCTTAGCTATTTTAATTATGTGTAAAAAAATGTCTTCCATATCGAATTGAATGATTTCTACTAATGAACATTTTATGTTTAATTCTTCTGCAAGCTTTCTAATTTCTATAGCATTATTCTTTGTTTTTTCATCAAACAACAGGTACAAATCATCAG
>BPTO01000351.1 GCA_023705985.1 Candidatus Heimdallarchaeota archaeon
AAGATTCACTATAAGCTAAGAGTATTCCAGTAGTAACATCAGTGAAGTTTTGGTTACTCACGGTTATATTCTTACACTTAATAAAAAAGAGTTGACCATAGACTGAGGTGTTAAACGAACGATCATTAAGTTCAGTAAAGTAACCTACAGGGCGACCATTAACCCAGTTACTGTCTTTAGTAAATTTGATAGACCGATAACCTTGCCACATCATATGCCAAACAGTTATCCCTCCTTTGATCATAGTATTATTAGTAAGAGTTGCCCCACTGTTATAAATAACAATACTTCGATTGTTATTATAAAAACTATTATTAACGACGGGCATAAGACCAGAATTGTCCAAAATAAGTCCTTGGTCATTATCGTTACATGTGTTATTAGTTACAGTTGAATAACTTGAACGTAGTAGACAAATCCCTTTATTGTTTTCATAACAACGATTGTCGGTTAAAATTGAATATTCAGCGTCTTCTAACCATATTCCTAAGTTATTATTTGAACAACTGTTTTTTCTGAGTATAACATTCCCCGGTTGAGTAAGAGCGAGATTCTGTGAATCATAAAAGATGAGAATAGCACCGTTGTTATAATTACAAGTGTTATTGGTTAAAAGAACAGAACGCGAATATCTAAGCAAAATGCCTTCTTTATTGTTAGAACAGTTGTTGTTATTTATTGCTGAAAAGGGAGAATAACGCACTTGCATGCCATAAGTGTTCTTATAGCAAGTATTGTTAGTTATTGTCAAAAAGGGAGATTCTTCGGAGTATATCCCATACTCACTTTTAGTTATCTCATTATCCGAAAGAACTGAAGAATCAGAATAAGTCAATTTGATACCACAAGAATTATTATCAATGCACTTATTATTAGAGATTAATGTAAATGGAGATCTGTCAACCAATATACCCTTTTCATTGTTCAAACAAGTATTATTGGAAATTATAGAAAAACTTGCATGTGATAGCACGATCCCCATAGGGGTGTTGATACAAGAGTTATTGACAATACTAGCAGTTCCATCAGCAACAGCTAAAATATTTATCCCGTTACCTCCAGCCTCAACGTGACAATTACTGATGATGAAAAATTTACTTGTAAGGGAAATAAGTATACCTAGACTATGGTCAGTTGTAATATTTAACCCTTCAATAAGATAGGGGTTATCAGCTGTACCATTACCTGCAAAACCTAATGTTATGAAATCCTCATCAGAAGTAATTTCGATAGGGGCGTGAGGAATTAACGAATACCTCCCAACCGATGTTTCACTCTGTTCTATGTCTGAACTTACAAAGAAGACTATATTTGTAACTACAAGCATTGATAAAATGACTAATGTTCCTATTTTCTTGACTATTTTCTCCTTTTTTCTGTTCATTAGTATTCCTCACAGTTTTTGATTAAACTTCGATGCAAAAATTCTCTTCTTGCGACCCAACTTCCTTCCATTTGACAATTGCATGGACATTTTTTAGTTTTATTGTGTGAAACAGATTTTATTTCATTTGAACCCAAAGTCATTTTTTGAAAATAAGATTCTCAGCTAAAAGAGTCATTGTTTCACGATTCTCCTCCCCCCAAGTTTCATCTATTATTTTCTTTTCATCAGTCTTTATACTTTCACCATGCAATTTTCCTGCTATTTTAAAGAATTTTGGACATCTAGCATTCAATTTTCCTTCTACTGTTTTAAAGAAACGTTCTGTTTTGATGTATCTAATTACCCTTCCATGTTCTCGAAAACCTTTCAATTCCTCCCCTTGACACGAAGGTAGACTATAAACTAACCACTTAAGTTCTTTTTGTTCAAATAAGGGTGAAAAATCTATTTTTTTAAAAGCTTTAAATGAATGGAATACTAATTCCATCAAAGGAAGATTTCGCAAGAGTTCTATATTTATCTCACTGATTCTATTCGCTGCAAGATTAACTTTTTGTAAGTTTTTCAGGTTTTTTAGAGGTTCTAAATCTATTTCCGTTAGATTGTTGGAACCTACGCTTAAATAATTTAGTTGTTGGCAATTCTTTAATGGAGACAAATCTATTTCCTCAAAACGATTATCACCAATATTTAG
>BPTO01000352.1 GCA_023705985.1 Candidatus Heimdallarchaeota archaeon
TTTTCAGCAAAGAGAGAGTTTTCGACTCTACAAGATTCACTATAAGCTAAGAGTAATCCAGTGGTAACATCAGTGAAGTTTTGGTTACTCACGGTTATATTCATGCAATTAATAAAAAAGAGTTGACCATAGACTGAGGTATTGAACGAACGATCATTAAGATCTGTAAAGTAACCTACAAGACGACCATTAACCCAGTTACTGTCTTTGGTAAATTTGATAGAACGATAACCTTGCCACATCATATGCCAAACAGTTATCCCTCCTTTGATCATAGTATTATTAGTAAGAGTTGCCCCACTGTTATAAATAACAATACTTCGATTGTTATTATAAAAACTATTATTAACGACGGGCATAAGACCAGAATTGTCCAAAATAAGTCCTTGGTCATTATTGTTACATGTGTTATTAGTTACAGTTGAATAACTTGAACGTAGTAGATAGATCCCTTTATTGTTTTCAGAACAACGATTGTCGGTTAAAATAGAATATTCAGCGTCTTCTAACCATATTCCTAAGTTGTTATTTGAACAATAGTTATTTCTGAGTATAACATTCCCAGGTTGAGTAAGAGCGGGATTCTGTGAATCATAAAAGATGAGAATAGCACCGTTGTTATAATTACAAGTATTATTGGCTAAGAGAACCGATCGTGAATATATAAGCAGAATTCCTTCTTTATTGTTAGAACAGTTGTTGTTATTTATTGTTGAAAAGGAGGAAGAATGCAATTGTATACCATAAGTGTTCTTATAGCAAGTATTGTTAGTTATTGTCAAAAAGGGAGTTTCAACGGTGTATATCCCATACTCACTTTTAGTTATCTCATTATCCAAAATAACTGAAGAATCAGAATATTCCACACAAATACCTTCAGAATTATTATCAATGCACTCGTTATTCGAGATTAGTGTAAAGGGGGCGTCTAATACCAATATACCCTGTTCATTGTTCAAACAAGTATTATTTGAAATTATAGAAAAACTTGTATCCGATAGCACGATCCCCATAAGGGTGTTGATACAAGTGTTATTGACAATACTAGCCGTTCCATCAGCAACACCACTAATAGATATCCCGTTATTTCCAGCCTCAACGTGACAATTACGGATGATGAAAAATTTACTTGTAAGGGAAATGCCTATACCTAGACTATGGACAGTTGTAATATTTAACCCTTCAATAATATAGGGATTATCAGCTATACCATTACCTGCAAAACCTAATGTTACAAAATCTTCATCAGAAGTAATAGAGATAGGAGAGTGAGGAATTAACGAATACCTCCCAACCGATGTTTCACTCTGTTTAATATCTGAACTTACAAAGAAGACTATATTTGTAATTAAAAGCATAGATAAAATGACTAATGTTCCTATTTTCTTGACTATTTTCTCCTTTTTTCTGTTCATTAGTATTCCTCACAGTTTTCGATTAAATTTCGATGCAAAAAGTCTCTTCTTGTGACCCAACTTCCATCTATTTGACAATTGCATGGACATTCTTTAGTTTTATTGTGTAAAACCAATTTTATTTCATCTGAATGAGATTTTGAATTATTTTGAGGTGTTGGTGATTTTCTTCATTAAATGAAAAACAAGGTAATAACAATATTAGGGAGAAAAAGAGAAAAAATGCTACCTAGGTGTAAGGAAAACTAGTCTAGTATAAAAAGGAAATGAGAGATAAAAAGATAGAAAGGAAATGACGTGGGGAATGATACTGAAACTATATGCGGGAAAAGAAGAGAAGAGTATAGAGATAGCAAAATACAAGGTAATAAACAGTGAAAGACTAGAGAAAATATTGGCAAGATTCCTAGAAGAACAGAAGGAACAATTGGAAGAAGAAACAAGGGAAGGAAGGGGATGGGGGATAGAGATAAAACTAGTAGATGAGAACAAGAGAGAGATATCGCTAAAGAATCTACATGAACTGATATATGAACAAGAGGAAGTGAAGAAAACGTTCATAATGACGACAAGAGCAGTAGGAAAAATACTTACGGAAGGGATGAGTTAAGTGAGAAGCGACATAGAGATAGCGAGAGAATATGTAA
>BPTO01000353.1 GCA_023705985.1 Candidatus Heimdallarchaeota archaeon
TAAAACAACAAATAATATTGATAATTTCCTTTTGTCTTTCATTATTTCACTTCCAAAGTTTAAATTTTACTTCATTTAATGCTGTATTGTAGTGCAAAAAAAGGATAGAATAAAGATTTAGGGAGGAGTAGGGAAAGATGAATTCTATTACTTGACCATCTTCTTTCCAAACTAATCTTTCCTTACTCACTAATCCCCTCTTCACTCCTTGAATCACTAATCGATCGAGATATATGCATACTTCATGACATACATTACTGCACAATTTTTCTGAGGTAAGAGCACAGTGTTGATTTCTTCTCATCTTTGACCATCTAGATTTTTGATATTGGATTAAGGATAGGACGATATTAGAACGGATGATGTCATTATTTGATTCTAAAGTTTCGTATTTAAAGGTGGTAAAATAATTCTCCCCCACAAAAAACTCATCTTTAGTGTTAAATATTTCCATAATAATCATCTCACTTCTCTTTAGAAGAAACATTAGCAGTTTCAAGAGTTATTCTTTTTTGAGAACCTGAAATTATCTCATCTTGTGTTTTCAAAAGATCAATATTTCGTGTAACAGTGTCGACCATACAAGAGAGTTGATTGTGTAAAGGATGACTTCAAGAGATTAAAGAAGTGGGACTAAACGCTCTCTATAATGCTCTTGAAGGTTTGAAGAATATTGGATTAATTTCTGAAAGAACAGGTTCTCATCAAGCTAGGCTTTTCTCTTTAACAGAAAAAGGTAAAAAAATTGTTCTTCACATTAAAGCAATACACGAAGAGATAGCAAAAAAAACAGTAAATTATTCTTTTTCACTTTCAGACTATTGTATGGTATGCAATTATTATATACCTGAATCTACACTGTTCTAGAAGTATGAATTGAGAACATCATACTTTTTTTGAGGTTATATATCAATTTGAGGATTATAGGGTACCCCAACCCGATCTAATATCTTCCTATCTTCAAAAACACCAAAAAAGGAAGTGTTGAAGGCTTTATCTTTTTATTACTCCTTTTCTATGCGGTTTCTGACTGCTAGTCTATTTTTTCTTTGTCTTTTTTTGAGATTATCCTTGTGAGTATTAAGGGAAATACTAACATTAGGAGAGTAAATGTGAAGTTTAATCGATTTTCATCTGTAGTAGATTCAACTGAAGTGTGTTCAGTTGTAGTATGTTCAGTTGTTGTAGATTCAGTTGTAGTAGATTCAACAGTTGGTTCATCGAGAGGATATAAATCAACTGATTTCGTGGAACCTAAAATAGAATAAGAACCTGTTCCTGACCAATCTGACCAGTAATTACCTTCAAGTTTTTCAGTATCATACCAAAAGTTGTTACTGCCTTCATCTCTTGCTTGTGAACTTCCTCCCAGATTATTGTCTACAAAGGTATTATGGTGAATGATATTATTATCAGAATATAATGTTAAGTATACTCCATAGTCTTCACTTTCTTGTAGAAGATTGTAAGTAATATTACAAAAATCAGAAATATGAAGATTGATGCCATATTTGAGATTATTACTGCATGTGTTGTTTGCAACAGTCGAACTATCAGAATCCTCAAGATGGATACCATGCCAGTCGTTATTGTTACATGTGTTGTTGGCAACAGTCGAACTATCAGAATCCTCAAGCCAGATACCATGATAGTCGTTATAGTTACATGTGTTGTTGGCAATAGTTGAACTACCTGAATATCTAAGCCAGATACCACAGTAGCTATTGTAGTTACACGTGTTGTAAATGATAGTTACTGTTCCATAAGCTACCTCATAGATATCAATACCATTCCTTCCTGCGTCAACATAGCAATTACGAATAATGAAATATTTCGTTGTATTATAGATAAAAATACCATAGTCATCAGTTGTTGTAATATTATAATCCTCAATAATGTAAGGATCCTCAGCTGTTCCTGTTCCTGGAAAAACCTCAAGTCCACTATCAGATCTTATATCAATTGGATCATGTTGGATTAATGAGGATAGTGACAGATCCCTTTCATTTTTTTCCACTATTTGTATTCCTTTAGTTATTCCTTGACCAAGATTC
>BPTO01000354.1 GCA_023705985.1 Candidatus Heimdallarchaeota archaeon
ATTTTAGAGAAGCTTTGAGCAAAGCTGAAGAGTTAGGTAATCATAGATATTTTACTTCTATATTAAATGGATTAGCTAGAACTTACATACACACAGGTAGGTATGATGAAGCTTTACCTATACTTTTTAAATCACTAGAAATTGCTCTTGAAGTAAAAGATAAAACTGCAGAATTAGTTATTTTTGAAACTATTGGAGATGTGTATATATCAAAAAATGAGAATAATATTGCTTTAGAATATTTCATGGAATCTATTGAAAAAGCAAAAAAATTGGAACTTCAGAATTACTGGATATCTTTATTAGTCAAAATAGGAAAAACATATATCTCCATGGAAGACTATTCAACTGCTCAACGATATCTTTCAGAAGCTAATGCACTCGAAGAACAACCTAAAACTTATGAGGTTCTAGGTGAGCTTTATAAAAAACAAGGAGATTCTGAAAAAGCTATAGCAATGTATCTCAAAGCTATTGATTTAACACAACTAGATCCAATTGATGCATATGTGGAATTTGAAACTAAAAGACTCAATGAGAAAATTGAAAGAATTAAGAACAGATGAGTCCCATATTGGTTTTACCCTTTTCTTTTTCTTTAATTTCAGTTCTCTGCTTAGCACAAAAATATAAAATCACCAAGAAAAAGATTTTATTCTATTACCAAGTAGACTAATCGTATGTGTAAGTTGTTGAAAAGAAATTTCCGTCTGTTTACTCTCATTATTGTTGGATTAGGTTCCTTGTCTATTCTTATTATTGGTATTATTTTATCGCTTATAGACATTGAAAACACAATATTACTGGATATAGGAATTTCCAGTTTTGTTACAGTATTTTTAGTAATTTTCTTGAATTTCGGTTTGATTGAACCATTAAAAAAGAAAAGAGAATTGAAATGGAATATTGAAGATGATAAACGATCCAAAAAAGAAGATCTGAAAATGGAATTATTTAAAATTAAGTGGTATTTAGAGAAAGGAGAACTAAAAACAGCCATTCACAATAAAGTTTTCCTGCTTTTTTCCTATCTATCTGAAAAATTACCTGAATTAGAAAGAATATTAGAAAAAAAGATAATTAACAATCTAGGAAAACTTTTTGAGTTATCAAAAAATCATCAAGAGATAGGATATAAAAATCCTGAAGGTGTTTGGGTTTCTCGCAGATTCAGTGCAGAGAGTGATTTAGATCAATACATTAACTATCGAAGAGAACTTATTGAAAAAGGTGATTTCTCAGAGAGTGACTATTCACATTATGATACAGAAACTTGTATTTCTAGAGCCGAAGAAGACATTCATAAAGCTGAAGAAGAAATAGAAAGACGGAAAAAAATAGTCGAAATTGTCCAAAGCATCACTCATCTTTGTAATTTGACAATTGAAGAACTAGAAACGTTTAAATAGAAAAAAGAAAAAAGAGAATTATTATTTTCTAATTCCTTTAATCTGTGTCTTCTTCCTCTTCTTCCTCTATTGAAGATTGATATTCCTCGTTATTAGGATTCAGTTGAACTGATCTGTTATCCATTGATGCTTTATATGCAGCATTATTTGGATTCATGCTGTTTGACCTATCATCATTAGATTTACTGCTTTTACTCATCTTTTTTTTCACCTCCCTAAATTTCTTAAGGAGTTTTTTGATTTGGGAAAGAAACCTATACAGCCAAATCAGCTATTCCCTTTGGGAGGTGACATAAAGTCTAATAACTTGTTTTTTCAAGTCAGTTTTCTTTTATCCGAACTAATAAGTTAATCTCTTATTTTGGTGTCGGTTGAGTAGTTTTTCCAAACTAGTAAACCTTTCATCATTTATAAATCTAGCAAAATTGATTAGGTCTCAACTTTGTTTTTGAGTTTTCTGTTCTTCTCTTCTCAATCTGTTTATCGACCTATTTATCTCTCTTTGTTCTTCTGGAACAGCTGTTATTTCCAGTGTTTTTTCTAATATCTCTATTGATCGAGGAGGGTATATTTTTCCTAGTATTTCTATTGCATGTTGTTTCAAGAACATATAGCTTTCCGCTTCATTCTCTAATACTTCTT
>BPTO01000355.1 GCA_023705985.1 Candidatus Heimdallarchaeota archaeon
ATAAGGCCACGTGACTGGAGTTCAGACGTGTGCTCTTCCGATCTCTTATCAAATTGCTACAATCCATCTTTTTTGCAATATCGTGCTTGGACAAACCCTTCTGAGTAAAAAGATTAACTATCTCATCATGTGCAGGCTTGAAATAGTCTTTTGTTTTACGAGTCTCGATATCATTATCACGCAAAACCTTTGACACAGTATGTCTATGGATAGTTAATTTTGTAGCAATTTGATAAGTAGAGTAACCTTGAGAATAGAGTTCAAGAATAGTAGAATCACGATCATCGACAGTAAGATCAACAGAGAAATCAGAGCTAACGCTGTCTGGAGTAATAGAAGAGTTAGATTCTCGGAAATCCATGGATCATCACTACCTAATAGAACTATTACGTTTATCTTAGTATATGAATGTTGACAAATATGGGTCTAGTATATACTTGATTTTAAGATAATAAAACTCTTTCGACAAAAAGGAGGGAATTATCAAATTAGAGGTTTTCTCAACACTTCATTTATTGTAGATTCAACATTTAATATTGTACTCACTTATTATAACTACTATGCAGATTCTAGATATTTCCTAGTTCAAACCAATTTAATGAAAACAATACTTATTAGTAAACTAATTAAAGCAATCTTATGGGTTTGAAAAAATATCTCTACAATACTTCTAAAGCTGATACGTGTCTTAATATAGCTTCTGTTTCTATGATCTGTGATGAGAATCCTGAAAAGAATTTAATTAAAATGACCAACACTATCGAAGATATCAAAGCAAATCATTCTCACGTTGAGTTAATTGTTTTCGGAGAAACTATCCATGGATGGTTTTTTAATCATGATAAAACCGCTGAATACCATCATAACATCGCTGAAAATATTTCAGGTAAAACAACCCAACTTATGTCAGAACTAGCAAAAAAGAACAATGTCTACATTTGTTTTGGAATAAATGAAAAAGAAGAAAATAGATTTTACAATTCTCAAGTATTAGTTGACACTAAAGGAGATGTTACAGCTGTTCATCGTAAAACAAAAATGAGAGAAAAGTTCTTCACTCCAGGGGAGGTTTTGGTCACAATTGCTAAGATAAAAGATGTGAAAACAGGGATAGTTATTTGTTATGATGTACAAGCAAAAGAAGTCAACAAAGTTTTGAGAAAAAGCAATCTAGACTTAATAATTCATAGTCTTGCAGATGATAAAGATCCAAGAGAATTTGGTATAGGTTATCTAGCTAGAAGCTATGATGCTTGGATAGTAAATGCAAATAGATATGGAGAAGAAGGAGGACACTACTGGAATGGATGGATAACAGTAACTAATCCAATGGGAGAGATATGTGCTAAAGGAAAGGAAAAAGAACAATATTTGTATTATGAAATAGAAATCGTAAAACAGAATTTTATAAAGAGAAGCTTTAGAAAAATGTATGTGAGAACAGCTCGAGTAGTTCATGTAATAAAGAATATAGATATGGCTTTAACTACAGTTTTCGATAGATTCAAAGTAAAGAAAAGTAACAATGAATGAAAATCAGTTCATCTGTCCTTTAAAACAGTCTCTGCAACGTATACAAACTTTCTTCATAATGTACATTGGTTCCACACATAAAGTACATCCTAGCTGATAGATTATCAAATTTTCTGTGTTTTGTCATAGAAGAAGAAAATAACTTGATTTTACATATCTTTACCACTTGTATATTTCTCAAATATAATTTCATAAGAATTCTTTGCACAAAATATAAATTCTATAAAGAGTTTCAATATTGTGATTTTATGAAAAAGAAAACAACAATAGTTCTACTAATAATGATATTGTCAATCTACTCATCGAATATTAATGTACAAAGTGATATAGAAGAGAATGATTATCGACCTACTTCGCTAGAGTTGACTCCTTATGATTCTATATCAATAACAAGTGATAGCGACTTTGAAGTTTTTCCAGGCTCAGGAACTGCCGAAGATCCTTATGTTATTGAAGAGTATAATATTACAACAACTGATTACAATGGTATTTATATCACTGATACAACGAAATATTT
>BPTO01000356.1 GCA_023705985.1 Candidatus Heimdallarchaeota archaeon
TTGAGCGATTAAGAGAAGATTTAAGGAAAAAGAGTGAAGTTTTTTCTTTCTTTATTTCAATTCTTAGAAAACATATATTACAAAAAGAAGCAAAAAAGAAAAAAACTTCATTTCAGATCAAAATCTTCATATTGCTGATACTTGTATCTATTATCTTTCAAAGAGTTAGAGCAGAAGAACGATCTAATTCTTATCTGGAAAATTCTGCTATAACTCTCCTTCCCCAAGATATTGTTTTTGAGTATAATTCAACCTTTAGCAAACAATCGTTTACTGTTGAACTCTCTCACATTGAACTTGATGTTCTTAACAGCTTTAATCTCTTTTTCAAGCAAGAAGGGGATAAAACCGACGGATCATTAAAAGTTGTCTTTCTACTCAATGGCACAAGTATTGAATTTATAATCTCACGTTTATATCAAGACCAACAAGAACATAATTTGACGCAAGCATTTGTTTATCCAGTTAAATTCAACGGAATAATGAATCTGACAATAACTTGTGAAGGTCAAACATCTTATTTTCATTCAGGTTCACTACAAATATTTTGCACAACAGCTATCAAAGCAGTTGAAATTCCTTTTTTATCAGATACAACTATTACTCTTCCTACTGTCCCCAATTCTTTTTCCTTTAGTGGAAGCGTTGCATCACCTGTATCTAGGTGTATAATGACTGCGTTTTATAACATGAAAAAATTAGACAAACTTAATGTTTCGCTTTCCTTTACTTCAAATTCCTTTACAGCTTTCTCACAATATATTGAAGTTGAACTCAACAATCAAGTTGTAGTAACAGAGGAATTTGATGATGGAATAACGACTACTTTAACCTCTATTCTTCCAATAGATACTGGCTTAAACTTTCTTTCCTTCCGTTTTGTTGTTAGTATGAGTGTCGATATTTTTCACTTTACAGACATTCAAATAGGTGGATTTATCTTCTCTTTTGAAGATTCCCTTCCAGATAACATTCTAAGTTATAATCATTGGGAAGGAGATGAAATAGACCATACTTTTGATCTCTCTATATTAAAACCTGTTGCGAGTAACAGTCATCAACAGATTTTACATATAAACTTGAATTATGGATGTTTAGGTTCAGTAATCTCTCCAGCTTACTATGAACTTTACTCAGGAATAGAAATTTATTCTGGAGAACTGACAGAAAGTGAGCAGAGTCAGTCTCAAACTATAGAAATTAACACTTTTACAACTACTTATGATGCTCCTTTGCTTTTTAGAATTCATGGTTCAGTAGAAGGAGAAGGGATATTTTTCATTTTCAATACCAGCACAATAGAAATAAAACCTATTTTCGAATTTACAGATGAAGCAACTGAACAGTTTGAGAGTGTGTTTACCGAAGAAGAAATAATTCCTTCTTCTATTTCTGAAACCGTTACCCGTACTTACTTTGATGTATTTAATACTACATCTTATTCAACTAAATGCGATCTCTGGTTATCACTTACTTTGTTCACCGAAACATATTTTCCTGTTGAACAGGTTGATATTACTCTAAGAGTTGACAATCAAAAATTATTCTTTGTCAGTATCAAGGATAGAATAGAGATTAATATCACTAATGAATTAACGATTCTTCGAGGATATCACGAGGTGGAGTTAACGCTTGTAATCTATATGAGCGGGACAGTGATTACCTTACAAAATGTTCGATATACCCTCATTCCTTCCACAATTGTTGAGTTACCAACTTATAGCAATCCTGTTAATGACGAAACTAGTGAACCAAAGAAGGTAATTAACCCCTCAAAACCTCTTTTCATGGGTATCGAGTACGGGATTGATAGTTTAATGATTGTAATCTTTATTTGGCACTTTTTCAGTAAGAAAAAGGGGAAAAAAGAGGATTCGGTGGAAGGAGGAGAGATAGTTGAGCTACAAATGGAAGGCTATAACTTGCATCGAGGACATTATTCTAAGTTTAGAAGAAGTGTCAAGGGTTGGAGACTTGAAAAGAATGTATCTA
>BPTO01000357.1 GCA_023705985.1 Candidatus Heimdallarchaeota archaeon
TATAACTTAGAAACTAAAAAAATCCTTGACTTTGATCCTAAATATCATTTCATTCAAAAATTAGCAGTCAACTATAACAAAGAACTCGAATCTAAGAAAGAAAGTGAATTATGCCCCAGTATAGATAATTTCTTGAATAGCATAGTCAATAAGAAAGATGCCTTAACACTAATGGAACTCATGGCATATTCTCTTATGAGAACACTCGAATATAATAAATTTTTCTTCTTCTTGGGGAAGGGAAGAAATGGAAAAACACAACTGCTGATACTAATGGAAAGATTAGTAGGAACAAAGAACCTAATAGGAATAGACCTATATAGACTAATGAAAGATACATTTGCTCTGTCTGAACTGTTTAGTAAGTTGATCAACGCCACAGTAGAAAATCGTAGTGGATACATTTACAATACCACCATATTGAAGCAAATAACCGGGGAAGATCCAATATCAGCACCAATAAAATTCATACAAAAACTTCTCAACTTTAGGAACTATAGCAAGACCATCTTTGGTGGTAATAAATTACCAGTCACCAGCGACACATCCGATGCTTTTTATGCTAGGGCCGTTATCGTCAAGTTTCCACACCAGTTTTTCCCCGATAACAAGGAAACCGTAAGTCGAATAATGGAAAAAGTTCCAGAGGTAGAGGTAGAAGGCTTGGCTATAAAATTAATACGAATATGCAACTACCTTTATAAGCGCGATTGTGTATTCACAGATGACCAGACCCTAGAGAATTCAAGATACATGTGGGAAAAAAATGCTAATAAAATAAAGGAATTTATTGATAAATTCTGTGACAGGACGAAAAGTGGCTTAATAAGTCGTGGTGAATTCAACAGTAAATTCTCTATCTGGGAAAAAGAAAACGGATGGACATCCACAGCCAAAAAGGTAAAGGACGATCAAATAGAACAAGAAGGAATCACGATAACACAGAGTAAAATCACAACATTTACGCAAGAGAAAAATCAAGAAATAGAAGAAGTCAAACGTCCCAGAAATTACTCAGGAATACAGTGGAAATAGTGGTAAATCGATTATCTACTATCCTAAAGGATACTATAGCGATTTAGTAAAATGTGTGCAGGCAAAAAGACCGAAATTAAGCCTAAAGCTAAATACAGAAGATTTCTGCACAGATACACAAGCTTTCTAACAACTTAACAATAAAAAACTTACTAGTAAATAAAAAAGAAAGAGAAAGAGTTTTAAAGAAGGATATCGCAAAAACGTGTGCATTTGTGCAGAAAACGCAGCAAAGTAAGCTTAGGACTCAAAGCTTGATTTTTGCCTACACAAGTTTTTAAAAAGGATATTTTAAGAGTTTTGAGAAAAGTTTTCTGTAGAAAGGATAAAAGAAAAATAGAAAATATAGCATAATGAAAGTAAAGAAGAAGCAGAATTAGAAAGACTTAGAGAGATTGAAATTGAAGAAATATAGCATAATGTCAAAAAAGTGAACTGTAGAACGTGCATAGATAAAGGAAAGTACTTTTAAAAGGTCGTTTTAGGGGAGCTCTCTTGCTCTTTTTTAGGGAAAATCCGGAAAATATCGAGCTGATCCGGCCAGAAATATCATTATCCTTGTCAAATAGCTTTAGAAACCATTCTTTGAGGATTAAGACATTGCTCATTGATCAGTGGCCAGGGACTCAAGAATAGAAAATCAAGCAATGATAGGCTAGATAAGGAATTGAAGGAATTAGAAGAAATATCAAAACTTAAAGTAAAAGAGATAAGGCCAGGAATAGGAAAAATGAGAGTTTCAAGAAGCCTATCTAGCAAGGATTAGAGAGATTAACTTAACATTTAAGCATAAGTGTTAAATTAAGAAAGGACAAGGGCTCGGAAATGAGCACCAGGACAGAAAAAAAGAGATTAGAGAGCCAAAAGTTAAAAGATCAGTCAGCCGATTAACAATTTGATTGGTGTACCCGGGCTATTGTCGCAAAAGTACTTTCAAAAACAGGCAGCTTTGC
>BPTO01000358.1 GCA_023705985.1 Candidatus Heimdallarchaeota archaeon
TCTACACTCTTTCCCTACACGACGCTCTTCCGATCTTTGATACTTTTTATGCTCTTTTGGGGACTGCTAATGGTGCTAATGATAGGGCAGATTGTAAATGGTATTATTTATCTATAGATCAATTGAGTTTTAAAAGAACAACTGTTGATAATTATATTAGAAGTGAATATCAGTATGTTTCTGATACAGTAAAAATTCATAAACTCACGATCCCTTCAGTTCCCCACGCAAAAGAAATCAACGTCTATGCACCAACACATTGGACTTATAGTTCAATTAATCCGACAGCAACAGTAACAACAAGTGGTTCTGATCATACTATTACTTCTCCAACGGAATTGACTTATGAAATGCTTTTTGTCAGTAATAGTACTTATCTTCTGGCTATCGAAGATGTGACAAGTACTTACTTACAAGACGTTGGTTTTGAAGATGGTCAATGGCAGAATGACATTTCTCAACAGATTGGTTTTGAGTGGGATTCTGTTAATATTTCTACAGAAATATCTTTTGATGGGTATCATAGTCTGGAATTAGAGCATACTAGTGTTTCTAGGACAATTCTTTGGCTCGATGCTCTTTTGGGTAGAGTTAGAGGATTTTATTTTCAAATGGCGGTATATTATGAAACAGTAGTTGGAGCTGAAAGATTAGCGATTTATTATTATGATGGTTCAAGCTGGACTTCAATACCAATAGATAATACTATTCAGGATAGATGGCAGATAGTACAGATTTTTGTTCCAGATAGTAAGTATGATGGTAGTGAAGGATATTTTAGATTAGATTCTAATTCTGCTACTTATGAAGGGAAGGTTTACATTGATTGTATTCGTATTTTCGAAGCTTCTACTGAGATAGAAACAATGGATTTAGATGAATATTCTATTAGTAGTTCTTTCATTTGTTGGGATGGGTATGGTAACCCTGCAGCAACAATAGATAATTACAATTTAACATTAATTGATAGAACGGTTCAAACAACTGTTAGTAGTGTGAATACTAGTGATTTGAGCTATAGTTATGAGGATTCTCTCGAGCAAAAAGAGTATGAAGTTTTCATAGATGCCTATTCAACTAGTGATACTGATTTCAGTAATACTAGTTATTATTTCACACCAAGTTATCCATACAATGTTGATTATGCAGATGAGGAATTAACTGATGAGTGGGATTTCTCAGAAGGAGATAGTGATAATTGGGATGATTTAGATACGTTAACAATATCAAATGGTTATGCTTATGATGAACATGCTACTCCAAGAATTCGAAATGTTTTTGATGATGGAGATATTGATTTTTCTGGTTATGATGAAATAGTTATGAGGTACCAAACAAATGTTTCTGATTGGTATTTACAAGCAACAAGTGGTTTTGATTACGATTTTGATTTGGTTGGCGATGAATCATGGAATATTATTTCTTATGATTTAATTGCTGGTTATAAGGTTAGTCAATCTTTCTTAGTGATTAGGAGTAGTTTTGCAGCGTATATTTACATTGATTTCATTCGTTTGGTTCAGGTAGAAGAATCGTCTCATTTTACAACCGACACGACCATTACTTTTGAATCGGATAATAATATGTGGATTTCGAAGGTCTATTCTGATAATTCATTACTTGGAAGTTACACAGAACCTGCTATCATACCATTAAATAATACTGTTATCTACAATCATAATATTACCTGGATGCCTTTTGCTCGTACTGGTGTAACAAAAGCTTTCCTTTATTCCACTAGTTTTCAGTTTATTTATAATTCCACTAGTCAAACCTGGCAAGAAATAGATTTCACTTTTACTAGTAGTGTTGATTCACAAATAATTGATCCTGAGGAATATCTCAAGATTTTCATAAACAATATGAGAGTCGAGGCAGGAACTAGTACTTACTTGACAACTTTTAATGTAACTGTTTACGAGATCGGAAGAGCGTCGTGTAGGGAAAGAGTGTAGATCTCGGTGGTC
>BPTO01000359.1 GCA_023705985.1 Candidatus Heimdallarchaeota archaeon
TCTATCATAGCTGTTACTGGACTCACATTAGTCGGTCTAGTGTTAACTCTAAGAAAGAAGAGAAAATAATAAACATCTAAAAGAATCAGGTGTCTTGCATTGTAATTATATAATCTCAGATGTCTCAAAACAGGCTTACTACTTATGCAATAAGGATCAAATTTTCTGTAGTCCTAATTATATTTCTCTTGGTGAAAACTCCTAAATAACTGTAAAAATGACAACTTTAAATAGTAAATTCTGAAAATATTAGTAAATGATAGGCGTTTTCAAGCTATGAGAAACTTACGGATGATAAATACAGTAATCTTTAGTTTAATAATTATATATCCATATATTGACACACAACTTGTTAGAGCAGGTGATAATCATACGGAAGAGTTCTCATGGAATGGTGGAACAAAAGTTGAAATTACTGCCTATACACACGCAACTGAGTTAAAAGATGGTGATATTTTCTACATATCAATTACTGTAAAACTTCTAGCGTTAAATGAGGAAGCTCGAGATATTCACGACATTGAAGTCAGGATATTATTATCTTCTGAAATAGACGTCAAGAAAATAGAGTTTGATGCTCTATCTAATATAAACGCATCACAAACTGAAGATCAGATGCATGAATATAAAGAGGAGTGGGGATATTTGTCTGTTCAATTACAGTTTTATTGTAGAGAGGATATCGCTTGGGAAACCGATCCAGAACTAATATCGGAATGGAAATTATTTCTGGAAATAGATAAATATCGTTCTACTTCTCCAATCAACTTCATCAATGCTATAAGTTTGATTTCTATGTTCTTCTTGTTGCTAATACTAAAAAGATTCCACAAGAAGAAACTTAAAATAAAAAGGTAAGCACTTAAATCAACTGTTAGTAACATCTCGTAGTCTTTACAAACGTGTGCCTTTAATTTTTTTAACGTTTTGTGATTTTAAATAAGTTGTAGTAACAAACTTCAGTATGTTTAATGATAATTGAAGACATTGCATGTACACTCTGTTAATTTTAAAAGAACCAATAAAATGATTAGATCAGTATTAATGATCCTATTTATTCATCCAAGATATCTTTAAGCAAGTTCTTCATTTCAGGATCAATTTCATCTTTTCTCATTCTACTTGCCCATCTTGGAATGTCCCTACTTTTTTTGAAGGTTTTATTAAAAGATTTTTCAAAATTTTTTATGTTTGAAATCATGGTTTTATTTGGACTATATAATTTAGACAACTCTTCGAATTCTATCTCCCAATCTTCTGCAATCACACGCAATGCTCCTTTAAAATATTCTTCTAGATTTTTATTTTTAAGAATATAGAGATACTTTTTAATTTCTTCCTCACTTATTGTTCTCACTAAATCAGTATCTTTGCCTTTCAATCTGTCTGTAATTTCTTGTTTTTTATCTTCTGGACTAAAATCATCTCTATCAGTTATAATTATATACTTGAAACATAGTTTTATTTGAAGCATAAAAGAAAGAGTTAAAATTGCAGGTATTTCCCCTGAACCACCAAATTTTATTATTCCAACATATTTTTCTTTCCCAAAGAGCTCTTTTATCCATTCACTAAAAGCACCATAATCTGACTTTCCTTCTACGAAAATTAAATAATCATAAAATAAGAAATCACTATTTCTTAAATCAAATTGGTTCTTAAATTCAATATAGTCGTCTAGATTTTTTATGGATGATACATTCATTTTATTTTGATCTTTTATTATTTTAAAAATACTTACTCCCTCTTCAATTTCACCTAAGAGAATTGGATTATGTGTTGATAGGATTACTTGACCTTCAATATCCTCAATAAAAAGTCTACGAAGTTCTCTCAAAGCTCTTGGATGCAAGTATAACTCAGGTTCTTCAATAATTATCACTTTTTCAGGAT
>BPTO01000360.1 GCA_023705985.1 Candidatus Heimdallarchaeota archaeon
GTACAATTCTTCTATATTCAATTGATAATGAAGAATATTTACTTTGTGAATTTGATTATGAAAAATTAAAACAATTTTATTTTGAAGGTGATTGATTGCTAGAAATTGATTCAAAAATACTGAAGAAATTAACGAAAAAATATCCAACAAAATATGAAAATGAAAAAGATATTTGGACAGATGAATCAAAATGTTTTGGTTTTTGTAGAACTAACGAATATATTTTGAAAAGAAAAGATTGGAATAAAGGTTCAAGAAGAAAAACTACTTTACAAGAAATAAGAGAAGCCATTGAGCTTTCAGAAAAACTAGGTTTAATTGAATTTTTCTTAAAGGAAGATGGCGTTTATTCTATTGGTAATATGGAATTAATTCTTGAAGATATTCCTGAAGAAACAATAAAAGAGATAACAGTTGAGGATAAAAGTGTTTTAATTATTGAAACTACTTTTGGGTTTTTTGTTTTACCATGCTGGATTTCTTGTAAATCTTATACTGAATTTCAAAAATTAGTTGCTGAGAAAAAGAAATTTTTCGGAAAAGTTTGCGATGAATGTGGAAAACCGGCAACAGTTTATGATTATTTTACAGGGTTGTTTTGGTGTCAAACTCATTCACCTGAAGAAACGATCTATAATGATTTTTATCTTGAGAATTTGGAGAGTGGTTGGTAATTGTCTCGAGTGTATATTAAGAATAGATACGAAAAGAATCCACCAAATACTAAGAGAGTTACTAGACCTAGTAGATGGGGAAACCCATTCAAATTAACAGATCATACTAGAGAAGAAAGTTTGCGATTATACGAATTATGGTTAATAAAACAAATAGATAGTGATCACGAATTCTTAGAACCACTCAGAGGGAAAAATCTAGCTTGTACTTGTAAACTAGATGAAAAATGTCATGCTGATATTTTATTGAAATTTCTTTATGAAGTTGAATGGTTGGCTGGACCTAGCGATACCAAAGAAAAAACCATTTATCTTAGTGGTGAAGGAGCTAGACGTCTTTTCAAGATAGAATATTTTGATTCTGAAGTTGATTTTGAAAATAATAACAAGGTGATTTGATGAGTGAAGAGTGCGAAGAAGTTACTAAAATTGAAGAATTAGGTTTTGTTTATTATAAAAGATGTCTCAAAAATAATCCTTCCTTTAATGGGAAATGGTTCACCGTTCATTGTTCTATATGTGGAACTTTGATTGGGTATCAAAATGGCGATAATGTTTCTTATGGTTATTTATGTAAAGATTGTATTACTAAAGAAGGTGAAAAAGTAATTTGCAGAAGCAGATGAAAAAGTAATTTTAAGCGAATTAGCAATAACCAAAAAACTGTTACAGGAAACAAACCAATCATTAAGACATATTGAAGAGAAATTAGGAATTCGTGGACCAGAGAAAGCAGAAAGAAAACCAACAATAACTATTACTGAAACTAAGGATTATCTTGAGATAAAAGACTTACCTGAAGGAACTTTTGCTTTAGAGCAAATTGAAAACAAGATCTATACTAGAGCTTCTTTAGACCTAACTCTACGTAAAATGCCTATCAAGCTTTTCGGAAGAATTGTTTCAGTTCATGCTAGGAGACCACAAACAGTAGCTAAGAAAGGAACTCCCCAAAGCATAGTCATTACTGATGATAAGAGTCGTTTTGTTATTGTTAATAATTGGCATGTAAGTTTTGATAGTGTTCTTGAGAAGCTCAAAGATTCCTGGGTTATTTTTGATGGAGTTTACATGCAAAAAACTAAACCCGGTTTTGAAAAATTTAAGGAACAATTGAATGCTAACTTGACTCGATTCAAGATTCAGAATGCTACTACTTCTTTCTTGTATGAGTTCCTTTCTTAGCTACTG
>BPTO01000361.1 GCA_023705985.1 Candidatus Heimdallarchaeota archaeon
CCTTTTGATAATCCTTTTGTACCTTTAGATTCCTTACAACTAGGATCACTATTAAAAAGAGTATGAGGATACTTTTTTCGTTCTAAGCCACTTTTTGTATATGGAACTCTAATATTTTCAATGTCAAAGTAATATTTTCTACTTTTAACAAACATAAAAACAGATTCGTGACTGTTCGTAAATCGATCTCTAACTGAACCACTAGGAGTATAATTTGGTTTAGCCCAAACAATATTATTGCGTTGAATCCAGCCTTGTTTATCTTGCATAAGAATAGCTAAACGATAATTCTGATTGTTGAGACATTTAGGAGTGATAGAATAAGTTGGATGAAAATCAAAAGTTATGCCCCTCTGTCTAGCTTCTTCATTATCATATGAAGTCATGCCTGTTATATCTGACCAGCCTTGTTTTTTTCCACTGTTACCAGAATAACTATCCCCATGAACCCAAAACATAACTCCCATAGGCTTTAAAATCCGTTTAAGCTCAGCAGTGATGAAAAGAAGTTTAGCCAAGTATTCTTCTAAAGTAGCTTCTAAACCTAGCTGATCTTCTACTTTGTAATTTCTTAAGCCCCAATAAGGAGGAGAAGTAATAATAATATCAACACATTCATCAGGAAAGGTTTGTAAGACTTCCTCAGCTTTGCCCTGATAAATGGTATTAAGTTTTAAAGTCTCTAATCTCTGCAAAATTAGACAACCTCCTTTTTATTTAAATCGTGAAAAACTAGAAAAGAGTTAGATGGAGGAAGTAATTTCCAACAATACCAATTACTGTGTTTCCAATGTTTGTCTTTTCCAGTAAAACATACCCTTCGATTAAAAACTAGTATCTCTATACTATATTTAGCATACAACTTATTTCGTTCTACACCATTAGTAGCTGTTGTAGGAAGTAAGAGAGCAAAGGGTTTATTGTAATCATAACATCTTTGTAAGAATTTCTCTTTGTTCTTTTTAGAATAGGGAGGATTAGTAATTATAACATCAAAATCGAAATCTAGACCATCTTTAAGAAAATCTATACCATTGTCTTTATGTGTTTCAATAACAGTGTAACCAGCTTCTTTAAACACCTTTGCAATGTTATTATCATTGCTTGTACATTCCCAAATAATCCAATTTTTAGGAATATAAGGAAGTAAAGGTTTAACTGCATAAGCAGGAGTAAATAATTCATCATACTCTACAGCTTGTTGTTGACCTTTGTTCAAGATTTCTCCTCCCCTAATTTTGTTAAGATTCTTTTGACAACAGTCAAAATATGATTTTCAATAACAGAATCAACTAATTCATTGATTTTCTTGATCATTCCCCTGTATTTATTTCTATCAGGATTAAATTTGAAATAGATAATATAGAGACATGCAGCAGCAAAAATGCTTGGTTTGTTTCCTTGAAAATGTCTTTTTAGTTTTAACAGTTCTCTAACTTGCTCAGTCTTTGGTTCTAAACTAGGATAAGCTTTGAAAAGTTCAGGTTCATATTTTGCTAAATAATCATCAACAGAAAATCTGTGAGAAACATTTAGAATAAGTAGAGCTCGATTAATTTTTTCTTTGGCTACATTTCTGTTATTCTCTCTAAAAACTTTGTAAATCGTTTTAAATGATAGGAGGATCTTGTGTTCCTTAATTGCTTGAGAAATGGAAAGAAATGCTAAAATATTAGAAATATATGTTTGTTCTAAAAGTTCTCTATACTCTTTTTCTTTGGAACTAAATTGCTTGAATAGTTTTATAACTCTAAGTTTAGTATTTTCAGGAAGGTTAAGATCATCATAGATTTTTTGTACAGCTTGATTATTAGTCAAGAAGGTTTGTAGATCT
>BPTO01000362.1 GCA_023705985.1 Candidatus Heimdallarchaeota archaeon
TACTACTAAATGTGGGTCATTTGAAGCATCATTGCTTACACTAGATACATCTTCTACGGATCCCCATATACCTGTAATAGCATCCTTCTTTTTAAGATAAATATCTTTATCACCTTCAACATCATCATCAGTTGCATCTTCCCAAGCAACATAGATGTTCCCAGCATGATCAATTCCAAAAGAAGCATCAAAAGCATCACCAGTGCTTTCTGTTGACACAACTTCAGTTGTACTCCAAATATCTGTTGTTGCATCTAACATCTTATAGAATATGTCCCAATCAACACCACAACCTAAAATGTCTATATCATCGTGCCAGACAGCATGTAAATTATCTTCTGAGTCAATTACAATTGAAGGTTCATCAGACTCTGATGTGCTCTCTGTTGATAAAAGTTCAGTTGCTCCCCAGGTTTCAATATTCACATCCCATTTCTTATAGAATATATCATAGTCAGGACCACTTCCTAGAATATCTGTTGCGTCATGCCAAACTAAGTGAATGTTACCTTCTGAATCTATAGCGGGTCGTGGTTGATAAGAATGAGCTGTGCTTTCATCAGATAGAACTTGCATTTCATCCCACCACCAATTAGAAATGTCAAAGTCTTCTGTTTCTATCTGGTTATTGAAGTCTATACAATTATTTGCAACAATATCTGAGCTGTTAGAAACAATTCCAATCACGAAAATAGTAATTATAAACAAACTTGCACTTATTTTTTTCATAATAGTATTGTAAGCCGATTCCTATCTTAAATCTATTCCATTAATTTTGAACACACAAAATGGTGTTATATATTTATTAGATTTCTTCTTTCTCTTAAATTTTGTTGAAAACAAGTTCAAGCATTATATGAAAGCAAATAGTTACTTAGAGATAATTTCACTTATAACTTATCCACTCTATTTCATCCCCTAAAAGATCTGAGACAATTTTTGATGATTTAACTCCTTTGAAGAGATTCTGTAGTTTAACTAGCAACCATTCAAAAGAACCCTTCATCCTGAATTGTATAATTAATCTAACCACTAACTCATAGAACAGTAATATGTATGCTATTGCCAGAAACATCCACAACTCTTGCCCTCTACCTATGATTCCTTCTTCCATGAAATTATATCCTGGTAGTTTCTGTAAAATAAGAGACAGAATCCATCGAGGAAGTAGCTCTAATATGTGTAAAGAATAGATTGTTAAGGAAAGTATTGACCATCTTCTAAAGAATTTAACTATTCTTCTATTCGCAAAGGTTTTACCTTTCCCTCTATATTCTATAAGAGCAAGAAGAACCATCAGTAAAGAAACCTGCCCTCCTAATCTAAGTAAGTAAGTAGTTATTGCAGGAGGTTGTTCAAGAAAAGTGAAAGGCAATCCTAGAACAATTAAGATAACTCCTGTAATGATCATTGTGACACCAACAAGACTTAACCACAGAAGTATTCTTTTTGGAGGTTTTGGATCTGCAAGAAGCATTCCTATTAGTGCTCCCATGAATGAAGAAGCTAGATATGGGAAGAGAGGTTGTTTGGGACCATTAACAATTGTTAAGAACCAAGTTCTAGCAGATCTATTAACATAAACGAATTCTATGTTAGGCCAACCATTTTCTCCTGAAGGATATAACCAAGTAGAGTTTGCAATCCAGTTGGAGATAAAAGGAGTAAGAACGATAACTAATAGAATGAGACATGCAAAAATAATAATGTTTCTTATTATCTTCTCATAGCCTTTGTTACGCATCAAAAGATACAGGAGTAATCCATTAATTACTAAACATATGCCTATAATCTGCAAGGTTTGAAACCAAAGA
>BPTO01000363.1 GCA_023705985.1 Candidatus Heimdallarchaeota archaeon
GATACAACTGGAATTAGTTAACCGATGTAAGAATTATGGCTATTATGATCAACGAATAGGTGATGACATCTCTGCAGCTATGAGAAATTTCACCAGCATGTTGGGATTAACTGAAACCTACACAAAACGAGGAAAGTATGAATTGACAGCTTTGGGAGAAGAAGTTATATCTTCAGAAAAAACTGAATATAAACGAATCTCTTGTGATGCTGGAGAACCTTGTAGAGAAGCTTGCCCAACAGGAGCAATAGGAGCATTCAAGATTAATCTGAATTGTATAGCTTGTGGATTGTGTGTAAAAGCATGTCCATATGGAGCACTAGAATTAGATTGCGAGAAGACACCTAAGCTAAAATTCAATCAAGAAATATGCGAGAAATCTAAAGGAATGCCCAATAAACCACATATTTGTGATTTTAGAAAAATAACAGCGGAAGAACTGAATCTACAGAGATGGATCAAACAAGTATTCAGATTGATGAACATAACTTCAGAGATACCGGGAATTGGTGAATATCCAGATTTAGTGACTTTAGAAGATCCAGCCTTTATAGAAGTGAAAAAATATAGAATAACAGAGAAAAGAAAGGAAAAAGTCAAAGAACAGATGATACGATATAGTCAACCAGAAATAATAGAAAATACATTGAAACAGTTGAACTATTTTTCAAAGAACGAATGGAAGGAACCTGAAATATTAATACTTGCGTCTCCAGAAGGAGGAAAAGAGCAAGAGTTAATTAAGGAACTTAGAAAAACACAAAAAAATTTTGAAGTAGAATATCTTCCTGTAGAACGATTATTTGATTTATTATCAAATCAATATTCCCTTGCAAATACTTCTCAAAAGAAACTCTCTCTTGAGGAAATTATTTACTAAAATTCATCTTAAAATTACTATTTACAAATAAAACAAAAAGACTTATTATTTCCCTATATGATTACGAAGCGAAATGCCATCTGATATAATCTATACTGGTAAAATCTATTCACATACAAACGACCTTATTGAAACTACTGAAAACGAGTTGATAATACTCTCTCCTTGGTTTGGTTTTGAAGGGCATATTAAGGATTCTTTAGTAAGTATTTTGAACAAAGGAGTAAAAGTAATAGTTGTAACAAGAAAACCAGATTCTGGTGTTCATGCTGGTGCAATCAAATACCTTGAAAAATGCGGTGCTAAAATATTTTATGATGAATTATTACATGCAAAGATATTGTTATCAGATAGGTCTTTAGCAATAATTGGTTCTGCAAATTTGCAAGAGAAGGCAATGCAGAAAAACCATGAAGCGGCTTTGATAACTACTGAATACGAACATGTAAGTCAAATAGTAGATTTTATTTCAAATCTACAGAACCTTATGTCTATTAATATACTGAATTTTTCTGATGATAAATTTAAAGGATTTATATCAAAAACTTTTGAGAAAATCTTTGGCAAAACAGAAGAAAAACCTCTAGAAGAAGATAAATGCCCAAACTGTGGAGGAAAATTAGTAGAAAGAAAAAGCGATTACGGGACTTTTTATGGATGTTCCAACTATCCTGCATGCCATTACAAGAGAAATATATAGCTGAATTAATTACCAATTATACAATCCTCCTCTTTTGATAAATTTCTCTCTATTCCAACCAACTTCAGCTAAAGCTTCTAAAGGGTCAACCTCAAGAATAGAACGACTATATTCAATAAAACCTTTGGAATTCTAGAAGAAACGACCAAGAGGATCAAGCATAACATAAGAACCACGGAAAACATCATTAGTTTCATAGATAGGATTTAGATA
>BPTO01000364.1 GCA_023705985.1 Candidatus Heimdallarchaeota archaeon
AGATCTTCAGGAATAGAATCAAGAAGAACCCAATGTTCAGTAGCAGGATTTTCATAATAGTTTTTTTGGTAGTCTGTACCAATTAAGAAACCTAAGAAAAAGGAACATGTAACTATCATAATTAAAAGAATAGTAATGAAATTATACCTTGAAAATAGTAGAGACTTAAGTTTCAGCGTCTTAACCCCCCTTCTTTTTTCAGTTCTTTTGTAACTGATTCTTGATCTTTTTCTTTCTCGATAAAGAGAGGATCGGGAGTTGTTTGGGCGTTTTCGGGCAGAGGAGAGGGGTTGAGACGGTTTGCGAGGGTTTTGAGTGCGTTTGTAAGTGTTATACCCCGACTTGTCGTTTTATCTCCAGATACAGCTATATTGCTCTTTTCATACACTTCTTCATCAAAAATCAAGCATAAGTCGGTTTCAAGGTCGTAATATAACACTACTGCTTGATAGCCAACAGTTGTTGCAAGGTGTGTAGTCTTAAAACTTCCCCATTGATAAGAGTCTGTACCTTGACCACATTTCAAGTTAATGACAATAGAGTTTTCTTTATCCTCTAGATCTAAATAAAATATTAGGTCATCAACATAAACTCGGGGAGGAACACTAGTTCCACCATGAATACGATAACCAGGAACAACTATTTTCGGTTTGTGGTTGAAATTAACATTAAGCTCGCCATCGCCTTTTAATTCTTCTAAAACAAATAAAACATAGTCCTCAAAGAGCTCTTCCCCTCTTTTATTAATTATCCAACCTGCAATAGGATGGCGTTTCAATTTTTCATATTCTTTAATGCCTTTGTTTTTTCGATAACCATTGTTTTTTAATTGACCATTTAAAGCGTTCCTTCTCTGTTTATTAACAGTGCTTTGAGTACCTAATAATTGTTCGACTTTGTAGGAACTAGGAGATAGTTGTTGTATAACTAAGAGATTGAAATATTCGGCATAATCGCTTACTCTTTCAGGTCTAGGAGGATCAACAATTATTTTAGTGTTATCTTTCATAGCTTTGTAAATGGGTTCGTGCCATTTGAAAACATCTAAATCAGTCCAAGTATGTTCAATAACAGCTTGCTCTTTTACATGATCTCCTTCACGTTTGTATTCTAAATCGTAGAGATAATCAGATCGGTTATGTTTTTTAGCTTTCTCTCTATTATTAGGAATGTTAACTTTGGGATTATACCATAGATCTATTTTATTGTCTATTTTATTCCAAATTGCTCCATAACCAAAATAATGACCGTATTTAAGCATAAATTCATCTACTTTCGACTCTGGTTCTTGTATCTTAATTTTGTTTCTATATTCATCGGTTTTATTTAGAAACTTCACAGCGTCTTTATTGACAAAATATTGTTGATGAACAGCTCCATGAGGACTAGTGGCTCGAGTTTTTGCACTTTTAGAAATTATAATTCCTGCAGCATCTCTCCAAAGTTTATGAACTGCGAGAATATCATGCATACAAGAAATATCAAAAATGATTCCAGAATCACAACCAGTCTTTTCTCTTGCTTTATGTCGTCTACGCTTAGATTCTTCTTCATCAATGGCCTTCATTCCAGTAAGATCCTCCCCTGCAATAAATAGAAATTTTTTACCTTTAGGAATCTGTTCATATAGATAATCTTTGTATTTGGAAGTTACAGAACCCCAAATCTCTGTTCGACCTAGTTCTTTGATAATGTATTTCTCTATGAATTTAGAACATAAAAAATCAACCGTTTCGCTTTTACCAGCTTCTTCAGCTCCAACAATAATAAGGTAATAAATCGACCAGGG
>BPTO01000365.1 GCA_023705985.1 Candidatus Heimdallarchaeota archaeon
CTAATTTGAGGGTTAATTTAGTTCCAATAATAGAACTGTTACAGTGGGTGATATTAGCAAAAGGTAACAATTTAATAATTAAAAACAAAACATTAAGATAGGAAATAGAAACCAAAAAACAGAAAAAACGCTATGTAATTTAAATAAACAAATGAATCATTATAAAAATCAAATAGAACAAATATTGAAGAATTACTGTTGGTGTTAAATGTGTTAAAAATTTTTCTTAGTTCTACATTCAGAGACTTAAAGGATTATAGAATTAATCTTTTAAAACAAATTAATTCTACCCTCTACGGTATCGGAATGGAAACTTTTACTCCTTCTGGGGAAGATTCCCAATATACTTGTTTAGAAAATATAGATGAATGTGATATTGTTATCTTCCTTATTTCTCCATATTATGGTTCTTTTATTGAGGAATGCAAAATAAGTGGGTGCACTGCACGCTGTCCTTTGAAACAGCAATCTGAAGAAAAAATATCCTATACTCATTGTGAGTATAAATATACAATAAGCAAAGGAAAGAAACACTTTTCATATCAGATTGATGAAGAGTGGGGATTATGGGAGCTTGTATATCAACTATCTAAAATTACTAATGAAGAAGAGCTTAATAGCGCATATTATTCAGAAAGATTGTCAAAACTCAGCCCTATTGGTTATAAACATTATCTTAAGATATCAAAGAATGTATTATCTTTCAAGAGTGAAATTAGAAAAAACGAACTAATTCCAAGAATTTTATTTAATAATGTTGATACAATTATGTCTGATTTATTTGTGAATATTAATGAATGGCATAATAAAGGAGAAATTTCATTTGAAAATTTCACTGGGAGGAAAAAAGAATTATCAGAAATTATAGAGAAAATGAATGAAAGTCTAGAGATTTATGGAGTAGGTGGAATTGGAAAAACTTCATTGACTCAGATAGCTCTAATGCTTAATAAACTAAAAGGGATGAAGATTGTGTCAATAGGACAAAAACAAGCATATTTCTCTGGATCTGGATATTCAATATACAAACAAAAACTTAGTCATACTCACTACCCAATTTTAGGATCAAGTATTTCTTTATATGATGTTTTAGATGCTTTAAACTTGGGTGAGTACAAAAATATTGAAAAGAAAGAGCAAATTTCTAAAATATCCAAAAAGCTTGACGAAGAAAAGATATTTCTTTTCATTGATGATTTTCATTTAGCAGAAACTGAACTTGTTAATCTAGTTAAAAATACTAATAACATAATTATCGCATCTAGAAAAAAACAAGGTATAGCTCGAGGAGAATTTCATCTTAAGGGCTTAACTGCTGACGAGAAATATGAATTTATAGAATCTACGGCAGAGAAATTTAATATAGAATTAAATAAAAAAGCTATTGAGAAGATATCATATATAACAGAAGGGCATCCTATATCAATTGAAATTTTAATAAGAAATTACCAAAGGATTGATTTTGACAAGGTAGAAGAATACAAGCAAATGTTGGATTTATCGAAGAATGAACATGTAGAAGAATTTTTTAGTAGAGTGATTAAAGATATCTTGTCTTCCAATTCATTTTCACTTCTGAAAGCATTAACAATACTAAATCCCAGCATTGAAACTAACATTAATAAAAGAATATTGAAGCAAGCATCTTATTCAATAAATTTCTATGATGACTTTAATGAGCTACTGGATGCTGGTTTTATAAGTAAAAAAGTAAATTCAGAAAATTTGTTTGAATTCTCTTTTCATCATATACAAGAATCATTAAAGGAAATGAATATTAAA
>BPTO01000366.1 GCA_023705985.1 Candidatus Heimdallarchaeota archaeon
ATAAGGCCACGTGACTGGAGTTCAGACGTGTGCTCTTCCGATCTTAAACAACAAAAACAATCGCTATATCACTTTCTTTAGCACATTGTAAGATGTTAAGCAAATCTACATCTTGACTGGATACTAAAATCCCCCGGTCTTCATTATATTTCATAATATTCTTACTTTGTTTGATTTGTTTGATAAGTGATTGTTTTTGTTGTTTACTGATATCTGATAATTTAGAAGATAATTCTTCTATTTTACGTCTAAGCGTTGTTTGCTTTGTTTTATAATGGTTTTTTCTAAATGACTCCAATTTTTGAACAAACTTCATAATTTTCTCGGAGGATTCTACAAGAGGGATAATACTGTGATGAACCGTTTTAATGTCTCTAGAGCTTTTCCTTTCTTTATAAGCTTCAAATTTCAATACTGTATCCATTATATTAAAACCATTTCTAAAGAAATTTTCACAATCTTCACAGATCATAGCTTGGTATGATTTAGAAAAACCCAATTGGAAGCTTACTTGATCGATTGAAAAAAGATTAAAGAATTTGCACTTATCCATAGATATTATATTGTCTTTTTTAATTCCACATGCAAGACAAACCAAAGCTTCACTCTTTTTAGAACTTTTTTTACTCAATTTTTCGAGATATAGATACATTTCTCTGAACTCATCTATTTCTCCAGGATATAAGATTTCATTCTCTTTTCTAAATTTAAATAGCAGGAATCTAGGAGCATCTTTTGAAATGATTTTTTCTCCCTTTTTGTTTGTTTCTAAGTGATTTTCTTTGATATAATCATATATCCTTTTTTCTAATTGCTCTCTATTGTTAAGCAACCAATTATTAAACCTGAAGGGTAGACTTTTCTGATCTGTAATAATGTCATCTGGTATGGTTATTTTATCAAAATTAACTAAATCTGAAGGATTGAAATCATCGAATTTCTTATTTGTCCCTTTTTGCTGTTTTATGCTGCAAAATGGAGAATAATTTCTACTTGATCCAGTGCTTAATCCTGGAAGATATTTATCTATCATCAATTCTTGGTAATCAGATAGGTTCAAAGCTCCTATCTCAGAAGAATCCAAGTCTATAACAAAATCTAGAAGTTTTTTCGTTCTAATATTCTTCTTTTGTTCATCCAATAGGATAGAAAGCTCATCTTTATCACCTATCATAGCTTTTCCAATTTTTGTTAATGAACTTACTATCATTGAATACATCTTCTGCTTGATATCATTTCTAATAAAATCAAGTGAAAGAAATTATGTAAATATAAATACTATTAGCTTTTTTTACGAAATGGTAAAAAAAAGAGTGATAATTACCTTTTGTCATTTATTAAAGATGACCGATTTAACATAACTATTATCTAAATTCAATGCATACATTCTTTTTGTTTGGGTTTCTTTGACATAAATAAGACGAATAAGATCCTTATCAGCTAGGGCTGAAAGAATGTCAGGTAAAGGTTTTCTTAATTCACTTATAGTAATTTTCACATTATAATGATTATATCCTTTCCAACTGAATAAGTTTTCACGAATGTGATTAGCTGTTTTTGCAGCAAAGTAATTCTGGTTTCTGATGAATTTTTCATCTAAGCGTTGTTTTTGTAGTTCTTCAAAAAAAACACTAAGCAAGTAGTTGAACATGAGCTCTTCCCTTTTATTGGAAAAAGGGTAAACTTTGTCAAATCTTTTTTTAGAGAATCGCTTTCTTAGAGAACTAACAATAAGATCGGAAGAGCGTCGTGTAGGGAAAGAGTGTAGATCTCGGTG
>BPTO01000367.1 GCA_023705985.1 Candidatus Heimdallarchaeota archaeon
GATCTATTTCCAAGTAGTTCTATTATCGCTCCTTTCTCTGGTATTATTGACTATCCTTGGACTAATACTTCAACTGATAAAACATCTTATGCTATATTCTTCGTATTACTTTATCTTCTTATTACACCTACTATAAATAGAATTAGGAAAAGAGAAAAGTAAATTCTCTTATTTCGTTTTCCCTTCCCATCATTATTTAGTTTTTCTGTTATTTGCAAAAAAAGAATAAGAAAAGAAGTAGTTTTAGAATTAAACTACTACCACCAGTCGCTTTTATCTTTAGTGCTTCTAGAACTTTATATACTAATTAAATAACATTATTATTAAAAACTAGGTAATTGGATGACACATAGTAAAAAAGTTGGATCTCACAGAAAAGTTATTCTTTCAAATATCCTGATTTTGACTTTATTGATTTCAATGACTCAATGTGGAGATTCTTTACAAATTCAAAAAATAAAGATTAATTCATCGAATAGAGATAGGCTGTCTTCTAATTTTTCTAGAATAATTCGACATCACATTTTTAACGATTTAATTGTTCATCCCGCTATTTCAATTAGATCAGAGGAGGATTTTAATAATTACAGTTTTGAGGGTTCGGGAACTCAAGGAAACCCATATAGAATAGAGAATTTTAATATTACAGTTACAGAAGGGACTGGTATCTTAGTCTTTAGAACTACTAAATTCTTCATTATTCAAAATTGTTTTGTAACTTCAGCATCTACAGGGATACTTATCCAAGACATAGCCAATGGAACAGCAAAATTGGTTAATAATACAATAAGTTCTTCAAGGGAAGGTATTTCCATCCAAGGCTCCAGATATTCTACTATTGACAACAATACTTTCACTAGTAATACTAAGGCTGGGTTAACTATATCTGCTTTATTTTGTAAGATCAACAATAATACTTTTTTATATAATAATGATGGGATGCGCATTAGTGGAGCTGATTACAGTACGATTACTAATAATGTAATTACAGGTAGTGAAGGTCATGGGATGTATGTTTTAGGTGATTTCTCGTCTTTAATTGAAAATAATTCTTTTTCTAATAATTTAAAGGGATTATATTTAGATAATTCAAAGAACACAATTATAAGAGAAAATGTTTTTACGAATAACTCTTATGGACTGACATTTGCTTGGTCATATTATTCTGAAAATGTTAAAATCGATGGTAATATTTTTGAAAATGATGGTATTACCATCGGTGGTATAAGTGCTTATGATTTTTCACATTATGAGTTTAATGATAATATAATTAATAGTAAACCTTTTGGACTTTTTATTGATTCGATTAATCAAACAATTTCTGCTCCTTATGGTCAACTCATTCTTATAAATTGCACAGATATTACAATCGAGAGACAATCAATTTCTAATACAACGATAGCCTTGTTCTTACTTGATTGTGATCGTTTACTATTAATTAACAATAACTTCTCCAACAACAAACTTTATGGTATAAAATTAAAAAGTTGCGAAAACTCACTGATTTTAAACAACTCAATTTCAGGAAATGAAGAAGACGGTATCTATTCTACTTACTCTAGTAACAGTTGGATACTTTATAATTCATTTGTTAATAATTCTAAATATGGAGTTCATGTAGGGGGTACTAAATATTTCATCCACCACAACAACTTCCTTGGAAACAATTTACAAGGCGATAGTCAAGGAATGTGTTATGGTGAAGCTATTTTCTGGTTTGATGTAGAAACATCTTTTGGTAATCATTGGTCTGATTGGATAGGGGACG
>BPTO01000368.1 GCA_023705985.1 Candidatus Heimdallarchaeota archaeon
ATCTAGCTAGTACAAACAAAGGGATAAGATATAGTAATTTGAATATCATTTTTTTTGAGAGTGAAAATGTTTCAAGTTCTATTGTAAGAGCTTCGGTATGTTCCATGATTCAAGAGAATATTTCGAGAATTAGATATATAAGATTTTAGAACCAATCGTTTTGATGGATAAGGATGAGAGGAAGCTAGCAAAGCTCTCAACAGAACGGAAGTGAATGTAGATTGAAAATTCAGGTTTGGTTTGTACTAGCTTCAAAGAATAATAAGAAAAATCTATATAAAGAGGTAGAAAAGTATTTTACCAGTTTATAAAGCAATTGGGGGATAAGAAGTCAGAAGAAGAATGAACTGGAAGATGATATTCATAGTCTATGCGAAAGGGAAAGGAGAAGAAAAGATAGAATTAGCAAGAAACAAAATAACAGGGGTAGATGATCTGTTATTCTTCATAAACCACTTCTATGAGGAGCAGAGGGAATGGAGAGAAAGAGGGAAGATGTGGGAGCATGAGATAATAATAGTAGATGAATTAGGGAAAGAGTTGTTAATAAGAAACGTAACAGAACTGATGGAGAAGAAGGAGGAAGTGATGAGTTTTTTTCAGATGACAAAGACAGCGATAGGGGAGATATTAACAGAAGGAGTGGGATGAACTGTTCAGTAAAAAAGAAAAAAGGATTAGAAGTGCATTAATACCGTTCTTTGGTGCAGTGTTTATCGGATTGGTAATAGTATTGGTTATCTTGGATCCAATTTCGGACAATAATCAAGATACAAAGAAGATGATATATTTTGCTTTATTATCAGCGGGAATGATAACAGTATTAGTATTCGAACACGGCATGATAAAAAAATGGTTAAAAAATAGAAAAGAAGAAAAAAGAGTTTTAAGGGATTATTATTGGGAGCAAGAACAGAGAAAAGATCCTTTATTCAAGTATTATTCAGAAGAGAGTTTAGAAGAGATGAAGGAGGAGATTGTGAAAGAACTTCTGTTTAGAGAAGAATATGTAAGGAAAATGATCGATGGAGAAGAAATAGGAGAAGAGTTAGCTGAAATAGCTAATGAAAGATATGAGATTATGAGGAAGGGGGTAATTATTCGGATAAAGGAAAGGTGGGAATTGAGGAGATTAGAAGAGAAAATAAATGTAGAATTAGCTTTGCGAGAAGAAGTGAAAAACGCCATAGAAGAAAACAGAACGATAAAGATGGAATATTGGGGACTAATTCTAGAGCGAGGAATAGTAAAATGATGCAAAGAAACAATGAAAAAAGAAAGAACAGGTGGGAGAACCGGTCAGAAAATACAGCACTATTAGTTTTTGCAGTATTGATGATAGTAGGGATGGTAGTTCCTCTTTCATTGATAGATTTTGAAAAACAGATAATATCGTTAATAATTATTTTCAGTTTAGCAGGAATAGCAGAGATGGTTTATGTTTTATTGGAAATATTTAATCCTAGAATAAGAAAAAGGATAGAGAGAGCGGAAAGGGAAGAAAAGATAATCAGAAAGCATTTGGTGTAGAAGAGGGAGTAAAGGGAGTAAAATATCGCAAATTCAAATTGGTAGGTTATATCAAGGGATTAGAGAACAAGCTAATACTATTCTATGAAAAAAAGAGAACAAGAGAAAAGATAACAGTGATTCAAGAAGGATATAGGGAAGTGAGAAGTTAGGACTGTAGGAGGAAGAGAATGATGACTGAAGAAGAGAATGTTTACAAAGTAATAAAACATAAACCATCTCTGCCATTCC
>BPTO01000369.1 GCA_023705985.1 Candidatus Heimdallarchaeota archaeon
AATTACTTTACAAATAAAAGAAATATTTTTCACAGAAGATGATTATTTAGGAGAAAGAATAATATCAACAATTAATGTTCCTCACACCGAAGGTTTTGAGACAATTATTGCAGAATGTATTAATCCTGCTTTTAATTCCCGGTTGATTGTAGAATCTTTGAGTGAACAACTCATATATCTCAGCGAGTTTGGTTTTATTGGTTACACTAAATTCGGTGAAACTACTCCAGCTAGTCTTTATTATGACATTCATGAGGACATACTTACTGACCATAGAGTAAAAGAAAATTGTATAGTTATCGAATATAACGACGAATGGGTTACATATGATATTGAACTCAAGAATAACTTTGTCTTTTATGTCTATGCTAACGCTACTCTTAATAATAATTTAGTCTTGAAAATCTACGCGCGTAAAATTAATACTGAAGACTCTTTTACATTTCTGGATACCATTTACTTTATAGAAAAAGACGGAAAAGGCTATTCACATCATTTTTATGATGATTTGAGTACCCATGAAGGTTTTACGGAAGGCATTTATGAAGTTAAAATAACCGTCAATTCCTATATAAGTGTCGATGACCCCTTAACTTTTTGGAGTTTAACAGCAACAGATATTCCCGATAGACTTCAAGGAGCAGATTATTCTGACATTGATAATAATGTTGAAGGCTGGAGAGAAGAATGGGATATAGATGATGGACAATATACTTACTTGAATCAACAAGAATGGTATACCAACGTTGGTTTCTCTTCTCTAAACGGTGGTCCCATGGATAATTGGGCTTTACCCTATGAATATAATTATCCTGAAATATTCTTGAATGATCCTTGGGACTTTGAAGAAGATGCTGATGATTGGGACTATGCAGGAGTTTATTCTAATATTGGCACAGAGGACGGAAACCTTGATGTCACTGTTAGTTCTGCAGATAGGTATTATTTTGGAGCATATTATCGAACAGATGATACACCTATTGATATGATTAACACTGATTACAATGTTTTCCGCATAAATATATTAGTTACAGAAATTCCTTCTGGTTCTAATGGTATCCGCTTTGGTGTAGGTGTTGCTTCTGACGTTTCTGACTTCTGGGGAAGTGATACATGGAGATATTCTTCATGGATTATCACTGAAACTAACACTTGGTATACTTTCGAGTTAACCTTTGATAGTTTTAGTGCAGATACTAATGGGACAAATATTGAATATATGCGTCTACAGATCATTAATTCCCCTAGCGATTCTTATTTTACAGCTAATACAGCCAAATTTAAGATAGAAGAAATCAAACTACTTAATTTAGAACTTGAAAGTGGCGTAGTTGATTTTGCATCGCTAGAACTTGGTGATTCTTGGAACTTTGATGAAGATTTAGATTCATTTGGTTTAAGTGGGGGTGTTTCACAAACATTTGATGGTTCTGGTTATCTTAATTATTCTAGAAGTGTTGATGGTTCATGGGGTAATGTGTATAAAGATTTGACCAGTGTAACATCTGTTGATCTTAATACCTATACTGATTTCTTATTTGATTATAAAATAGACAACTTAAATTCTGATGAAATTGCAATGATCAGACTGATATTTTATGATGATAAAGCTGCAAATCATTATGAAAACATCTTTATCTATGATAACATAATTTTCGACGGTTCTTGGAATACAATTAAAGTAAGTTTAAGCAGTTTAACAATTACATCCTGTGAATTCTTTAGGATTTATTTCTCAAACCAAACA
>BPTO01000370.1 GCA_023705985.1 Candidatus Heimdallarchaeota archaeon
ATTGCTAGAAGAATGAATACCATCCTTATCCAAAATTGTTGATTGTATTTCTTAATCTTGTCTTTAGCTTTTGTTGAATACGTAGCTAAAGATCCATCCATATCAGTTATCATTTCTTTTAGGTCTGTAGACATAATTATCCACCTTCCTTCTCTCCTCACCTTTCTACTCCTCTTGTTCTCCCTTTACCTACATTTATTTAATTACTGATGTTTCTTTTACCACACTAATTTTATTTTACCCATTTTAAAAATGAAACTAATTATTAGTTATTGAAATGAAGCAATTACTCCTCCTATTATTGAGATACTGGAGCATAATTATTGGTCGGGTACATTTTCAGAAAATAGTTTTTCTACTTATAAAAAATTATAGTTTTAAAACAAATTATGAATTCAAACCATACAGATTTGGTCCATATTGTCAAGCGATTCAAGAAGACATTCAAGAATTAGTTAAACATGGATATATTCATGAAGAAGCAGAAAATAATAATCGCTATTATCAGATTACTAAATATGGGGAGCAATACTTACTTGAAAAAAGCATATCCAAACTCGACGAACAAGTGATCCAAGAGTTACATTTTCTTTTTGGTCATTTCAGTTCAAGTCAACTGGTAAGCTATGTATATTCTCATTATCCTGAATATACTATCTATTCTGAAGTTAAGGGAAAATTCTACAAACCACAAAATTCTTTAAGTGATTTTACTCCCGCTGATGCACTTCTTAAAGAAAAGATGGTTCATTCACCTGAGTTCATTGAGTGGGTAAAAGAAGAGACTGAAGCAAGTTGTAAAAGACTAGGAATTTCTAGTGAACCTAAAACTATGGAAACGAATGACTTCCAAATTGGAGAGTTGTATTTTTCTCTACTTAAGTTGACTTTTAAGGAAGAAATAATAGTAAAAGCTCAAGAAATTGTAAACTCTCTCCCTTCCGATAGTTTCAAAGAAGTAAATAATATAAACAAGACTATTATCACTATTCTAGAATCTATTGAGGATATACTTGTAATATTGCAAGAAGGAGCACTTTTAGGAATTTATTTGGAGTTATCAAATTGTGTAAGAAATAATCTTGGGAAATTAAGGGAAAAATTAGTTTTGTATGAAGTTGATATAAGTTCAAATGCAGTAAGTCAAATCGAAGTTTTTGTTAAAAATGTGATTAGCTTTTTGGAAGATACTGATCGACTTTTTCCATCAACTTAATTATTGTACCAGTACTTCAACATCTTTTTTGTTTATAATACATTTGTGATATTTCCAGCTTACAACACTATTCAGCTCTAAAATCGTATTGTCTATATATTATGACCTTGGTAGAGAAGTATACCTTTAGTAATATAGACTTGATAGTTTTGAAATTTTCGAAGTGTTAAGGATAGAAATGAAAGTCATATAAGCAGGGGAATATAGATTAATTGCTTCAAAGATTGTCCCTTATATTCTTACCCTTATAGATCACTTAGAAGATGTCTTTGAATCGTTAAAAACGAATAATCTTGCAGACTTACAGTTAAGACTTGAATTACTTGTCGATAAATATTATAAAGTGGATAACCTAATGTTATAATACTATTCACAATAAATGATTTCCTTAAACAGACTATCAATCTGCTTGATAACATTAGATTATTCAAAAAAACTCTTAAACAGATGTTTTTCTCTCCCTAACACTTTTTTTTCTATGACGACAGTTTACTTGATAAATCGCATCAAATT
>BPTO01000371.1 GCA_023705985.1 Candidatus Heimdallarchaeota archaeon
TGTAATAAGTATTTACTGTGAATATCATAAGAATGATGACTAAAAACTACCCATGCATCAATATTATGTTTTTTTAGCATTTTTCGAATTCGTTCAATTTTCTCTTTCATTTTTTCCATTCTCCATAACAATTTCTTTTAGCCATTTAGGACATAAATCGTCTTGTACAATTTCTGTTAAATCTTTAAAAGTATCGATGTCTTTAAATGATTTTTTGTAATCAAATTTGTGATATGGAATTTTATTTGTTTCAAATATTTCTTGGAATTTCTTGGATGAATTTTTACCGAAAACAAATTCTGTTAAACTTCCTTTTACAAATCCTAAAAGACTAGTTCCGTTGTCCTGAGAGGGGGCTATAATAACTTGATTTGCTTCTTGAAGCAAATAAATTGTCTTTTCTAATTCATCTTTTGAAATCAAAGGTAAGTCTGCCATGACCACAAGAACAATATCTTCCTCAAGTTTTTTGGATGCTAGACCCACTGCGTCATTTAAACCATCTCCTTCATCAACAAGTGAGTTATAAGATCCTTTGAATTTTGTATTTTGGTTTCTTGTTAACAAGTAAATATTATTTTGATAATCAATCTTTGAAGATTCTTCAATTATGTGTTGGGTCATCTCAAAAAGTATATTATCGACAGTAGAATCATCAACATCTTTACGAAGTCTTCCCTTACCTTTGTTTGTTCCTCTATAAGGTATCAGTATTGCTACAGTCATTCTATTCTCTCATCTTAATGTTTTAGGATGATTTTACTTAATTCTGTTGCATCAATCTCAGATTTAAAAACTATGTTCTCAGCTAGAGTTTCAATTCCCGTAGTTTGTGTTATTTTTCCAATCTCCGCAGAATCTTTTTGATCAATAATGAAGGTGCTAATTAAATCTTTGTAGATTTCTGAAACACCAAGAGCTGTAACCTCATGACCTTTAGCTTTCATTAATTGAGCTGCAGGGCCACTAATTGCTTTTTTTCCTATAATAGGGCTAATAGCGATGCATTTTTCTTTATTCCTTTTCATCCAATTATTAATCTCTTTGATTTTTATGATAGGACCAATACTTGTTATAGGGTTACTTGGACCTATTATTACTAAATCTGATTGTTCAAGGCTTTCTAGGAGTTTATCAGGAACTTCTGCAATTTCAATTTGCTTAATATATACATCTTTGATATTCACTTCTCCCTTTAACTTCACCCAAAACTCCTGAAAATGAATGTCCTCTCCCTCTTCGGTGATAATTCGTGTTTCTATATGATTATCAGAACAAGGTAAAATATTTGCATCTATATCTAATTTTTCACATAAACATCTTGTGATTTCCGAAAGCTTCATCCCTTCTCTAATTTTCTGAGTTCTATAGAGATGAATTGCAAGATCTTTGTCACCTAAACTGAACCAATTTTTACATTCAATTTGGTTAAGAAAATCACTTGTAATATATGTATCACCTTTAATCCCCCAGTATTTTGAAACATCTAGTAATCCACTGAATAAATACAAAATAGTATCTACATCTGGTGATACGTAAAGTCCGTTTATCCAAATATCATCAGCTGAGTTGGCAATTATATTAATCTGATTGTCATTGATAATCCTTCTAAACCCTTGAATCAACTTAGGAGTCCCTGTGCCACCTGATAGAAATGTAATCATTAACTTCTTTTTCTCACAAATCTGTAAAAAATTTTTCCCTTCTTACTTGAAAAAATAATT
>BPTO01000372.1 GCA_023705985.1 Candidatus Heimdallarchaeota archaeon
TTGATGAATATAATGTATTTACCCAAAGGTCTCATATTGGTGATCTTTGGATGCATAGTGTTTACAGAGGTTTATTCCAGAGAGTACAGAACTCTCATTTCTTTGAATCTTCCATTGCTTCAAGTTATAATATAAGTGATGATGGTAAACAATATAATGTCACAATCAATCCTAATGCAAAGTTTAGTAATGGTGAACAAGTTCTGGCTGAAGATATAAAGTATAGTTATGAATTCTATATGGCTGATAATCTTAACTTAAAAACGGGCACTTTCTTAAAAGAATTCTTTGAAAATAACGATTCTATTATAATACTTGATAACAATACAATTCAATTTAATTTCAAAGAAGAACATTTTCGTTCTCTGGAAGCAATGAGTTATGGTATTATAGATAAATCAATTGTAGAACCACTAATTGATCTTTATAAGGTTTCAATCATTTATGATCCTCCATTCACAGAGGATGTGGGAGAAACACTTGTAACTGCTTGTGGACCATTCATGCTGGATACATTCGATGAACAGAGAAATAATCTAACCATGATACCTAATCCCTATTGGCACAAAAAACAACCAGAATTGAAGCAAATAACTATTAAATTCATACTCAACCTGGATAGCGCAATAGCGGCTATTAATAGTGGAAATATAGATATTATGGACTATAATTACCGTCCCTATAATAATCCAGGTGATTATAACTCATATGTAAAAAGTGTTCTTGTAAAATATCCCGCAATATGTGAAGTAATCATAAACTTAAAACATCCAATTATAGGAACAGGGGAGTTAACACCTGATGGAACAGCTGAAGCAGCAAAACATATTCGTAAAGCTATAAGCCATGCGATTCCGAGAGAAGAGATAGCAGAAGGATATGGGCAAGGTATTAATGCTCCTGGTGTAAGTCCAATGCCTAATGCATGTGTTGGTTACGATAACACTCTAGAATATTATAAATATGATTTAGATCTAGCTCGAGACTACATGGAAAAAGCTGGATATAATTTTACATTAATCGCTTCTTCTAACACATTTTCTATTCTAATGTTATCGCTAATAGGTTTGGCAAGTCTTACTTATTTTTATAAAAAAAATAAGCAAATTATCTATTTTTTGTTAGATCATTAATTATGAGTTTTTTCTATTTTTCTTCTAGATTGTTTATAATAAAGATGACAATGTTTATGTATCAATTCAAGGATAATATTAGCATAAATCATCATATCCTTGGACTATCACAATTCGTTTAAGAGATAATTTCCTATGTACTCTAAACAAAAAAGTATTAAGTGCATTTTACTAGCAATGATTCTTTTTTCATATTCAATTGTCAACGTTTACACAGTGCATAGTAATCCCGTTATTGCCATGACTGATGCTATGTGTGGTGATTTCTTTCCGATTAATGAAACTGATATTCAAATGGTTGCTGCTAACGTGGAATATATCATTGACTCTACTGATATAAAAAATCAAATTAATGATAAAGTTGCAATGATTATTAAATATATTACTGAAATATAACAAAAATACTATTTTTATAAGGTAATAAAATTTATAAACACTTAATTATTAGATGAAAATAGAAAAACCTTGGCAGCTCCCCCCCTATCCAGTTGTCAATCCTTCTTTGGCTGTCTTAGCTATTAAAAGACTCCTCACATTATAATTTTTTTGATATTTACTTAATACATATATTAATTATTTCTATTA
>BPTO01000373.1 GCA_023705985.1 Candidatus Heimdallarchaeota archaeon
TAGGGTATATTTCTATAGTGGCTCCAGCTTTCTTACATTTTAATACTAACTTCTTGAAGCTTGCAGGATCAATACTTTCATTTGTTATCCTTTGTGGATGCATTCAAACATTTATGTTAGTAAGATACATTTCACAAATAAAAACTGTAGAACACAGTTCTACTGTCTTAATGCAAAAAATGAAGAATATCATAAAAGATTTATTATTTGCGCTCATTCCAACATTATTTTGTGGTCTTTTATACTTCATCCTATTTGGGATGCTATTAGGTAATGAAGTGTTTGTGAATTTTTGGATATTAGGACTCTTTTACGTTGTAGTGTTGATGTTAAGTTTTATTGTTACAAGAAACAGAATTTTAAGAGTGGGTACGCTAATATTTTCAGCTTTTTCCAAGTCATATAATATCTTTTCTTACACAAAAGAATTTTCGCAAAAAGTACTATTAAAGAGGTTGAAAATGTCTAAATTGTTAATAGTATACATTATAATTCTGTCTCTATTTATCTCAATGTTTGATTCCTTTAATTCCTACGAAACTAGAAATGAAGTCTATAATGAAGTTGGTGACTTGACCATTGTGTACCCAAAATCAAGCAGTTATCAGGTGCAACAAACCCTAGCTCAATATATTGATTTGTCAATCGAATTTTCTCATTTCATTATTAAAAAACAATACATAGATGCTGAAAATTCAATAAGAAATATACGTATTGATAGTTACATTTTAAATCATAGTAAGATTGATGATTTGTTTGAATGTGAGAAGTTTAAGAAATCTTATGATGGTCTAGAAGATCTTGAGATTATTAAATCAAAGTTCCATAATAGTAATGCAACTATAGTTTCTGAAACTTTATCTTCTGAATTGCACAAGGAAATAGGAAATACTCTTACTCTTAAAATAGCAACACATAGTACTTACAGAGCAGAGATAATAGATATTGTCGAGATTCTACCTGTTTTTTCATGGATAAGTATGAACTATTTTTTCCCAAGTGCAGTTTCAAACTACATATTATTAAATAATGAATTTACAGAAAACATTTCTGAATTAGAAGATAGTGAGACTTGGTCAATCCTTATTACAAATAATTCATGTGACCGTAATCAACTAATAGAGATAATAGACACCTTAAACAATAATCTACACTTGGGTATCTCAATCATAGATTTTGGGGAGACAAATCTACTAGATGAAGACCATGCAGGAATTATGATAAACTCAACACAAATAGTGATTATAATAGTAATTCTGAGTGTTGCAATTAGTTTTTTCACATCAGAATATTGTAAACAAATGTTTAGTGAACAACTTAATGGTTTTAGAGTGTTTTTTGCTAGAGGAGTTTCAATAAGAAAAGGCTTATTCCTCGCTTTAGTGCCATTAATGTTGTTTATTTATTATATTACTGTAATAGGAAATATTTTCGGCTGGTTGTTAACTTTTATAATCTCAAGCGAATTGCAACCATTTGATTATTTAAAAGTACGATTGTCGATTTTTCCTTATTCACTATTGTTCCTTGGCGCACAATTATCTTTATTAACAATTATAACTTGCATAACAGGATATCTTAATTATAAGAAACTTAAATCAAGATTACCTGAAATCATTTCAACAGATAACCTAACGATTAAATTAGAGGAGAGCTAAGTGAAATTAACTTATTTACTTTCAAAAGGTCAGAGAAAATTACTTGTAATAG
>BPTO01000374.1 GCA_023705985.1 Candidatus Heimdallarchaeota archaeon
AAAATGTAAGAAAGCTGGAGCCACTATAGAAATATACCCTATCGAGAAGATATATGCTATAAGACTGGTTAGAATTATTAATTTTAATTCTGTAATAAAATACTTCTTAAAAATATCATACCTTTTTCCTCCTCTCAATCTGAATAAATCAATAGTAGTTCTTTGATTAGTGATATATGATTCCACTGTAAATGCCAATGAGATTGTAGCTAAAAAGGTAACAACTAAATAAATAATTAACATTTGGAATATTTTTACTCCACTATATTTCCTATCAAACCTTTCTAATTCCCCTTTTAAGGAAAACTGAATAAAAATCAAATCATTATCTGCTTGGTATTCAAAGTAAGAATTGATATTTCTCTCATTAGTGTCAAGAAATTTCGTGATTTGATCAATTGGAAGAGAATAAATAGTTTCTCTTTCGAATTTAAACATAAAAATATTATAAAAACAGAAATTGTTTAAATGCTCACTAAAAATGGTGTTAAAAGTATCATCTGTCATACAAATATATTTACCATTTGTTCCTAATTTATCTCCTTGCAGGTTTGAAAGCATTTTCCCAATAAAGATATCCTCTGTTTGTATGAAATTTTTTAGAGTAAAAGAACTATTAATAATCAAGCTTTCTGCTGGTTTAAATGAAGCAAATAACGTGGTTGTATAATTAAAATATTCGTTTCTTAGTGAACTTCCTACAAATATTTCTCCTTCCAACAAAGACAAATTAAGGTTCTCTTCATAAAACGAACTAGGTGCCCATATAATTGTCATCAGCGGAAAATCTTTGTTACCTAACGCTGTATCACATGAGAAAAAACCTAGATGAGTATAATCCTCCAAAGCGAACTCTTGAATGACTGTATCTCTTTGAAATTTTGGTGTGTGAATAAAGGAAGCATTTTCATTAAATGTTAAATAATCAGGGAAAGAATTTGTTATAATTTCATCATAATTTTGGTAGTAAGTTGAAATATCACTCGAATATACCGTGAAAAAGCAGATTGATATCACTAGAAGTGGCAGTAGTAACAATATTATTGTCGACCTTCTATTAGTTTCCTTTAGCAATTAGCATCACTTAAACATGTTATTTATTCTCATTAATATATTTGTTCATTTCATTAAAAAGAAAAGAAAAAAAGAAAATATATTTGTTTATCCATGTTGAGAGTAATAGTAGTCGAGCGTTACATCAATATACATTTTGTTGTATAATTCAGCAGCATCAAGATCCATATAAACATAATCATAGATGTTAAACTTAGCATAGGTACGATCATCAGGGACTTCTGATACTGAATATGGGTAGACTATCAATTTCACGCCCCAAGTTACCATATCATTGTAATAAATCGTTTGAACGCCTGAAGGCTTGATTTCTAAAATTCCTTTGAAGATTAGCTCATCATCTCCTGGATCTTCATCCCATATCTCCAACACAAAACAATCATATGGCTGATATAACTCAAATGTGTCACCGATACCGCTTATGTCGTGTTCTCCTTTATCTAATTCATCACAGTATTCGTTCAATAATGTATAGTTATCTACAGTGGTTATTTTGAAGCGTATCTCACCATCACACCAACTACAATCTCCAGGATCGAATAGAAATATTTTGTAAATGTCAATAGTTACATCAACATATAGCGTATCTCCTTTAACTAAAGGAGTCAATGTAAAA
>BPTO01000375.1 GCA_023705985.1 Candidatus Heimdallarchaeota archaeon
AAACAGATAAAAAGAAAAACTGATGAAATTTTCTTAGAAAAGTTCTGAAAAAGTTCAGTAAAACAATATAGAAAAGAAAACTTTTTCATCAATTTTTCACCTATATATAATAACACTCAGACAGCCAGAAAAGTTGCACTGAAGGAGTTTCTGGGCTTATTTTTTCTGGTGAAAACAAACTTTTTATGCAAAAACTTCTTAAAAATGATTTTATTGATTTTTCTAAGAAATATTCAAAAAAGTTTTACAAAATACTCAGAAAAGACTCTGTGAACATAAAAAAAACTAGGAGAAGTATAATATATTACTTAGAACTTCTTCTGACTGATGCAGTTTGTGAAGTAATTACACAGATAGTATACAATTGGAGAAGAATGAAAAGACAAATGCATATCAAAGTTGTAATGTATGTTCGAACAAGTACAACTGACCAAGAAGGAGGTCTGGAGACTCAGATTGATGTTCTTAATAAAAGAATTGAGGCTGTAGGCTGGAGAAATATTGTTGAAACCTTTGTTGATGAAGCGATTCCGGGAGACAGCGAAGTAGAAGATAGACCGGGCTTTAAAGCAATGCTCATCTATATTGAGAACTACAACAAAGAGAATCCCAAAAATACCATAAAGGAAGTATGGGTACAAACAAGAGACCGCATAGCCAGAGATGTTGACATAATGGGTTATGTTTCTGTTATCCTCAGAAGAATTGGTGTAAAGATTTCTTCAACAGAGGAAGATAACGGTACATTAACCAGAAGAATACATGATGCTCTTGGAGAAGAAGAATTGAAGAAATACAGAGAAAAGAGAAATCAGGGTATTGAAAGAAGATTAGGACAACAAAAGATTATGTCGAGAGTACCTATGGGATACAAAGTAGAAAATGGTAGAATGATTGTTGATGAAGAGATAAGACAGAAGATTGAAGAATTATTTGCTATGCTACACAATGACAACATAGAGATGTCAACAATAAGTACCAAGTTCAATATATCAAGAAGCACTTTGGCTTACATGAGAAGGAATCCTATCTATACCACAGGAGAGTATTACTGGAAAGGCAAAGTTAAGTTCCATGTTGAACCTATCTACATACCAAAGGAAGAGGATTAATATGGACTTACCGAAGTTGGAGGATTACTTAGAAATGGCAGGGTTTAAGCAAACAAAAGTTGCTCTATGTAGTCACGATAAAAACGTGTGTGTTGTATGGAAGAATCCTGAAGACGGAGCAGTCATTCAATTAATCATTAGACCTAACAATATGTTGGGTTATATTAATGAAATAGACTTACAACAAGTCCCCAAAAAACCCTCTAGGTAGGGATATTGATAACACCTTCATATTAGATATGTACTTTTAAGATGATGCAGTAGAACCAGTAAAAATGCAAGTTAAATTTACTATTTGGCAAGTTGAAGCACAAGAAATATATATTTAAAACAAATTTTTATAGAAACCATATAAGTTGGGGATTTGAATTAGTATTCCAGAATTTCTAAAAGTTGGGAGCATCGTAGAAAATAGATCACGATTGTGGCGTGTGGATGCTATTGAGGGTAACATTGTAACTGCTACTGCATTAGATGGAACCAAAGCTGAAAGACATAGGTTCTATGTTCCTGTTGAAAAAATTAAACCAGGAAAAATGGGGTTACCTGACCCAGAACTTATAA
>BPTO01000376.1 GCA_023705985.1 Candidatus Heimdallarchaeota archaeon
GAGATAAGGCCACGTGACTGGAGTTCAGACGTGTGCTCTTCCGATCTAAATTCCAGGTAAACCAATCTATATTAACGATTTCTTTCGAGAAAATACTTTTGACTGAATTAACAATTGATTTACTATTGGAATTAACTTTATCTTCCAAATCTTTGATTAAATCTGGATAAAATGAGTATAATGGTTCATTTGGGTCGTCTGAATCTATTTTGATTAATCCTTCTGGTTTACCTGGAATTTTAGCATCAATTTTCTCTATTACAACGGAATTTATGTGAGCTTTAAGTAAATTCTCATTGTCTAACGAAAATCTAGGCGGACTAATTTCTCCTGATATTATTCGATCTGGGTATTTGTAAAAATACTGGTCATGAGGTCCTCTTGCTGATCCTACACCGCAGAATGTCGTGATTAATGAAGGTTGTCCTTTTCTACCAGCCCTTCCTGCTCTTTGGGCATAACGACTAGCATCTGGAGGGACATTTCTCATATAAATTGCAGATAATGCTCCTATATCTATTCCAAGCTCCATCGTTGGAGTACACACCAAAACATTCAAAGAATCTTCTATCTCTTTGAATCTTGTTTCAATTTTTCTTCTTTCTTCACCTTCAAGTTGACCACTGTGTTCTTCTGCTTCAATTAGTAGTGCATCACTAAGTTGAGTAGTATAGATTTTTCTGAAATAGTTCAAGGAATGATCCATCTCACTAATTTTGGGACATTTAGTACGTAAACATTCTCTCACTTCATTAAAGTGATAAATACTATTACATTTTGGACAAGTTAAATGAGAGGCAGTTTCCAATGCTGATATACGAATATACTTTGAAGGAATCATAAGTATTTTTCCTACACGTTCTATTGGATGTTCTAAAAGTAATTCTACACTGCTACTCTTAAGAACATCAGTAATCTCTACGACAACTTCCTTCGCTCTATCTAGACTTACATTAAAAACTTTCTTAGTCCAATTCACTAATCTACTTTGTGATGAAGTTAGCTTGAAGACTCTTACAAACCTTCTAACATTTTTTGCTGTATCGCTATATCCTATTGGTTTATCTCCAAAATTTTTGACATCGGGTAGAACAGTTTCGTTCAGATGATCAATTATTTCATTTCTAAATTCATAATATTTGATAAATCGTCGATTATGAATCATTTTTTGCCTTCGAAAAATATCTAAGAATCCCGTGAGATAGTCACTTCTACTTGGGATAGACATTTGAAGAAATTCAGGTATATCTTCAAAGAGATCAACCATTGTTACAAGATCATCCAAACCATCATATGTGATTCTTAGGAGACCTACATCTTCCAAATTCTGCTGATTTCTACGAGTTGGATCAACTATATCATTCAAAGCAGTAAATAGAAGATAATTCTGATATTTTCCAACTAAACTATCCATACGACCTATTTTTCTATGTGATCCTCTGAAATCTGGCATAGCCTCTGCTCTTTCGTAAGCTGAGTAGATTTTACTTCCTATTTCAGTTACTGGTAATGATTTTGAATTGCTAACTGTTAACCCTTCGTCTATTAGTGCATAATACATCCCCCTTCGAAAATGTACTAGTTTTTGTAGATGATTTAAATGAGCTGATTGTAAAGCCGCATCTTGTCTACTATCAGTAAACGCAATTACTTTTCTAGATCGGAA
>BPTO01000377.1 GCA_023705985.1 Candidatus Heimdallarchaeota archaeon
AGGCCAAGTCACTGGCTTAGAGACGTGTGCTCTTCCGATCTACCAGTTGGCTCCAGGATCCAAACTTAACTGAACTAACACAACCTCATCAAAACCACGGGAAATGGGCTACAATTCTGGCTACAAGAGGATGGCAAATAAGAGTTGGAACAGCTGAAATTGACGAAGCTCAATATGTAAAAAGTTTTAAGGAAAAACCAACATTGGAATTATTGGTTAATACAGGGATTAGCATCCTAGAACCAAATGTTTTCGATTATCTGAATGAATTTGATCCAAATATTAGCATAGATTTATCAAGAGATATTTTTCCTAACTTTGTAGAGAAAAAGCAAATGAAAGCTTATATTCCAAAGAAATGTTATTGGGAAGATATTGGATCTATAGAAAGGTATGAAAAACTTGATATTGAGAAAATAAAAAGCATAATGGAATAAGAACTTACTTTGTATTAAACGTGATAATAATGAAACATAGGTTGCTAGATTTATTAGCGTGTCCAGTGGAAAAAGCATGGCCACTAAAATTAGAGGTTATTGAAGAAACAAAAATTTCAGATCTTGTAAAGATTCCTGAGGCAAGCAAAAAAACACAAGTTGTTTGTAATTATTACTGTAACCTTAAAACTTTTTATCTTGTTGAATTGAAAGAAAATGGTTCAGAGATTGTGAAAGATTTAGAAGACATTAAAAGAGAGGTTACAATAGAAGATTGTAAACAATGTTTTCAAATAGAGATAAATAAGGGAAAACTAATTTGTAAAGATGATCCAGATAATCACATCTATGAAGTTAAAGAAGGCATACCTGTTATGTTATCGAAAGAACAAATTGCAGATCTTTATGGGAAAAAGAAATAAAAGTGTTAGAAAATATTTCCAACCTGCATTAGGATTTTGATGAAATTTCTTTCTTTAATCTTTTTTATTTGAGTTTCAATAGTTTCAACACTGATGGTTGAGTGATTTCTGTTATTAGATGCATAGCTAAGTGTGTTAGCAAATTCAATGCTGATTTCTTGCAATTTGTTATTAATGCTTTCTTCATTTTCAAATATTTTTATTCCTGACACATTTTGATATTCGGAACGGGACTGGAGATTTGATGTTACCATTTTATATCACCTTTTCTTTGCATGATACTTCAATCAAGGGCAATATATAAATGCTCTAATATTTATTTCATAAAATGTAAGTCGGTTTTGTAATGTTATTTACAATATTGTAAATAACTTCTGATGTTACCATAATATTATAGTTTAATAAAGGAAAAAGAAGATTATTGCTCTTTTTTTGCTTTCTTGTATACTTTGTATGAAAAATGTGCTATCTCAACCAAGATTCCTATAGACAATAGTATGTTTACTGTAATTATTCTCCCTTGAAAATCTTCAAAAGAGTATAAAATCCTTTGAAAGGAGAGAAATATTGCGTATGCTATTAGAATCAATAGAATCATGAGTAATTGTAGAGTGAGCGTTTTATCAAGTAGTTTTGTTTTTTGTTTTTTATCTAAATTATCTTCTGTTACCATTGCTGTTACCTCACTTGTAATCTCTTAGGAAAAGCTCTTCCAAATATTTGGCGTTAAGGATAATAAGTGTTGGTCTGCCATGAGGACACGTGAATGGTTCTTTCTGCTTTAATAAC
>BPTO01000378.1 GCA_023705985.1 Candidatus Heimdallarchaeota archaeon
TATCAATTTTGATTTTATTAATCAATCTCTACCAACCTCATTAGTAATATCTCCTTCAAATGCTTTAATAGGATACTTTATTGATTTTAATTGTCGAAGAATTTCTTCATTTAATCTTTTCTTAAAAACAATTGAAACTATTGATGATAATTTCAGATTATTTGTTGCTCAAAAAGATTTAGTTGATCTTAGTTCTATAGGTAATACAAATCCAGATTTTTTAACTTTTCATCCATTTAAACAGCCTTTTGACTCAATTATCATTTTGGTTTCCCTTATCTCTCTTTTATCGTCAACGTTTTTGATTAAGGTTATTGTCAGTTCTTATAATAATCAAATGAAAGCAGTCTTAAATCAACTGGAAAAGCGAGGGTTGACATCGAAAACAAAAAAAAGATTAGTAGTTTTCTTACCTATTCTAACTGATACTTTCGCTTTATTATTTTTGTCTATTATCTATTGGCTAAGTAGTTTTTTGTTTGGCTTAAATCTCTTATTAGCATATATTATAGCATTAGCAACCTACTTATATCTTGCTTTCAAACGTTATAGTCAAAAACTCAATGAAAATGTCAAATCAGCAGAGAAGAGTTCCGTTTATATAATCAAGTATATTATTGCTCTTTTAATTGTTTCTCTTATACTTCTATTGATTATGCAAACGCTTGATCAAATTCTTGAACAAATACTTCCACCATGGATCATTACATGTATTGTAGTTGGTTCAACTATTATCCAGTATTATATAATTACAATCATTCTAGCAGAGATTTATATGAAACTGGAAAAAAGAAGAAAAACCAATAAAAATGGACTGTCTACATTATTCTCTAAAACCTTAAATTCAAGAAAAAATCAATTAAAATCATGGTTTCGTTCAACAATAGTATTGATTTGGTCTATTACAATTATTATTGCAAGCATTCAATCATTTTCTATAAATTATGAAATAAATGAAAAGATGCTCAATCCAGCAGATCTTAGAATAGAAGTCAACATTCCTCTTTATAATATTACACAAATTCAAATCCTTCCAGAAATTGAGAATATTATACCTTTATCAAAGAGCGTTGAGAAGTATTTTGATTACTATGATATGTATTTAATTGATTTAATATCATTTCAATCTATCTATTCAGAATTATCTGAATTAGCAGAAATTGATGAACTTCAAGAGAATTATACCTATATGTCAGAGAACATGGCTAAGAGCTTTGATTTTCAAGATGGAGACCTCTTTCCAACAATATTTGGGAAAAATGGTACAAATGTATTTGTTAACCAACCTATTAAAATAATAAGATATTTTCCAATAATCAAATCAATAGAAGGAAGACCATTTGTAGCATCTGCTTATCGTCAAGAATATGTCAATATCTCTATTGTTAATCAACTTTTAATAAACTTTGAAAGTAATATTAGTTTAAACCAAGGAATAGAAGCAATTAAAGAGGTTCTAGGTTTAGATTTTCAAATTCAAGAACAATATTTATCTCTCTAGTATAAAGCATCCTTACTTCTATACAAGTATTTCTTCTTGGTTTTTGCTGTTTTCATTGGAGGTCTAAATTTTTCACTTATGATTAATCAACTTAATTCTGTCTTTAGAAAAATAAATCTAAGAGGATTACAAAGGA
>BPTO01000379.1 GCA_023705985.1 Candidatus Heimdallarchaeota archaeon
CGACCTGTTTATTGCAGAGAATGTTTTCAACAACAGAAACCAAGTAGATATTAAGTAAAGTAAGAACAATCTTCTTACTCTTTTTCTTTTGTTCTTTAGCTATTGTTTTAAGCTCAATTTCAACCTTTCATCTAGGTTTTCAAAATGGAAGATAGGATAACTGGAGTTAACGCAGATACCAAGCCAGGTAATAGAAAAGCGTTATCTGTACTCTTTCTTTCAGTATTCATAGATCTTCTAGGTTTTGGTATTATTATCCCCGTTCTTCCTTATTGGAATGAAATTCTAGGAGGGACTATTTTTACTTATGGAGTAATTCTGAGTATTTACTCTTTAATGCAGTTTGTTTTTGCTCCTATTTTGGGGAGAAATGCAAATCTCTGGAATTGATACAGAACAAATAAGAAGCTGGTTCAGATGATAAAACAGTACACAATTCAATCTCTTCTCCAATATCTAACTACTTACATCTTAATAGTGTGATTGCCATATAATTCTAAATTGTCATCAGAGAATTAAGTAAACTACTACCTATGATTTATTTACAGCATATATTCTAAGAAATAAACCTCAATATGATCTTTCCACATTAATCTCTTCTAATTCTATGAAATTCTCTCGCTTTTTCATTAGTCTTCTACCATCAAGAAAATACACTAAATTCATGATAAGTAATAGGCTCATTTGTATTAGCAGAACTATGTAAGCTCGTCCTTCAAGTAATGTGAAGAGATTTCCCCAGTGGTTGTAAATATCTCCATGTCTTATCTCTACAAACATTCTATCTAGAACAATTGTGAAGAGAATCAAAGGAAACATCTGGAAGAGAAGAGCAAAGATGAATGGCTTACTTTTGACTTTCACTGTTTTTTTAGGATGCAAATACCCAATAATTGTGAAAAATCTAGCCACAGACCAGTAGGGTGCGGTAAAAATCATAAGAAGTGAAAGAAGTATGATTAATCCAATAAGAATCCCTTCTATGATGTCAGGTGTATAAGAAAAGGGAGAGAGTGCACCAGGATTGTCTAACAAAAAATTGTTTTCAAGGCTTGATGCAAAATTGGAAAGATTTATGATAAGGAGAATGATACAGCTAGGAACAAAAACTATGGCTGATTGAATGAGAGCATAAAGCCATTTACCTGTGAACACCTTATGTCTATCTTTCTTCTCATTCCACTTCGCTAATATTTCATGTTCGTCAAAAAGAACATAGACCATTGTATAAATTACAACAATGAAAGAAATAACCTTGAAAATATTCATAAAGAAGTAGTAGAAATTAAAACTTCCATTGACCATACTAAACAATAATATGTAAACTAACAGAATTACATGAATTGCTTTAAAAGCTGAATGTCTATTTTTTAAACCCATATTACTTCTAATAACAACTCTAGTGCGCTTAGGATTAGCTAATTCATCCATATAAGTCAACTTCTAGTAATTATTTACTAAATGATTTAAAAACTTACACTATACAACATTCACTAGAGAACAGATAATTTTTAAGTGATAATTCAAACTATATTTGTTCTTCAGCTCTTGTTTTAAATTCCATTTCTCTCTCTCGTTTAGGTTTTTCAATTGGAAGCTCCAAAAACTGAAGATAATGGAAATGGCAAACCCAGTA
>BPTO01000380.1 GCA_023705985.1 Candidatus Heimdallarchaeota archaeon
ATTGTGGTTTATCTATAAGAGAAGTTACTCTTGATGCATACCTCTCTAACACTGTCGAGAATAATTGGGTGAATGGTAAGAAAATAGGTTTTTACACCAACCTTGACTCTACGATAATTGCTGAACCAGTTTATGGGCAGCTAATATTAATCAATTGTACTAATGTGACAGTACGTGACCAAATAATAATTAACACTTCAGCTGGTCTATTTCTCTACTCCTGCGTATCTTCAGTTGTTGTTAACAACACGTGCAACAACAATAGATGGGGCATCTGGCTTGACTCTTCTGGTAGTTCGACTGTTACTAACAACGACTGCAGTAACAATAACTTCTGGGGTATCAGGCTTAGATATTCTGGTAGTTCGACTGTTACCAACAACAACTGCAGCAATAACAACGACTGGGGTATCTGGCTTGAGGATTCTGGTAATTCGACTGTTGCAAACAACATGTGCAACAACCACGGTGAATTCGGCATCAGCCTTCGCTTTTCTGGGAGTTTAACGGTTACTAACAACACGTGTAACAACAATAACAACTATGGCATTCGTCTTCATGAATCTGATTATTGTGTTGTTACTTACAATCTTCTACAAGAAAATGAAGGCTATGGAGTATACTTAAGATACAGTTCTGATAATAATCTTATTCACCATAATACCTTTGTAGACAATGGTCTAGGAGGAACTTCCCAAGCTTTTGATGATTGCGTAAACAATACTTGGTATGATACTGAAACTTCTGAAGGTAACTTTTGGTCAGATTGGTCAGAGATAGGTTCTTATTCTATTAATGGTTCTGCAGGCTCAGAAGATCTCTATCCTCTCGATGAACCTGCTGAATATTCTACAGATGAAAATCAATTAAGCTTCACATTTACTCTCCTAATGTTAGTAATTCCCTTAATACTTACAAGGATAATCTCAAAGAAGACAAAGAAGTAGAACAGTTGTTAGAAACAGCATAGAAAGGAAGTAATAACAAGAACAAACTCTTCAACACTTCCTTTTTTAGATTTTTTGAAATTTGTGGAATATACTAGGTAATTTTGAAGAACTATTCCAAATAAAAAAAACCCCCTAAGGAATACAGGAACCCCGAGAAAACCTATCTTTCAATAAGAAAGAAAAGTAATGATGTTAGGTGAAGGAGTAAAATGCCAGTTCTTAAATCGTGATTTTCTAACTAAATATTTTGATGCTTTAGGAATTGGAATTCTTCCATCTAAGAGATTCTATCCCTTGAATAATTATTGTTTGGATTTTTCAAAGATAGGAAGATATTGGTTCGTGTTTGGGTGCCCTATAATTCTTTGAGGACAAAGTTGTTGCAGCATTGTTTTGACACTAATCTTTTTAAGATGGAAAGGAGGGGGAAAAAGAAGAAAAAACACTTTAATTTATTATTATAGTTTTGTTGTTTTCTTCTTCTTTCTAACGCTACTCCTTAATGAAACTATACAAGCGAGGATAATAATACTCACGATAAATACTGAGGATAGAGGAGTTGAAGCGGTAGGAATGTCAGAGAGAGGATGACGATCAGTAGAGTTAACTATTCCATCAATCAGGTAATCACCTTTTTCATAATCTGACCAGTAGTTACCTTTGCATCTAAGATACCAGCTATTGT
>BPTO01000381.1 GCA_023705985.1 Candidatus Heimdallarchaeota archaeon
TCTCTTCTAAATCCTCTACAATTGGATCGATTTGTCTCATGTTAGAAAATAACCATATTCCAGTTATGCAGATTGTTCCCATTATAATTCCTCCTACAAACAAGGGAACATATCCAATAGCTTTTGCTAATGGACCGGAAACTATTATTCCAATTGGCGTGAAAGCCATACACATAGTTGAGAGGATAGAAGATGCTCTTCCTTGCATTTCTGGAGGGATTAATATCTGAGCTAATGTTTGTAGCATTGCACCAGTGAATGGGAAAGTAAAACCCATAATCAAAGCACCTAAACACATAACCCAAATCTCCCCCTTTGGAGCTAGAGAATGTACTAAATATCCCACTATCTGAACATATAATGCTATCATAAGTATTCGTGTCTTCTTCTTCCAAGTTTTCTTTAGGATGATAATTGTGCCTGAGATAAACATTCCAATTTGACCAAAACCGAGAATCCACGCTAAATCAGTTTCTGATCCTAAATGAAAAGAATCAACAAAGATTGGTCTTAAAACCCACAAAGGTTGTTCGAAGAAGTTGATAAAGGTAGCAATAAGGAATAAAGCAAAAAGTCCTTTTGTAGTTTTTAGAAATCTCACCCCTTCTTTGAATTCAGTTCCAAAAGAATTCTTAGGAGCTTTTTCCTTTACTTCGATTTCTTCTTTCTTTACTGAGGGAATTTTCAGAAGAAACAGTGGAACTAAAGCTATTAGATAAGTTACAGTGTCGATTAGTATTATTGTATTCATAGGCCAAAGAGCATAAAGAACTGCTCCTAGTGCTGGACCTACAATATTGATTGCTCCCCAGGATATGTGTTTAATACCATTAAGTCTAGTTAATTGTTCTTTTGGAACCATTAAAGGAATAATTGCAGCTGCAGCTGGCCATTGGAATGAGCTAACAAAAGCTCTGAAACAAACTATCCCAAGAACTATGTATAGCAGCAGCATCTTGTCTAGTTGAGTTTCAAAGGTAAATAACAAAATATACATCAAAGTCCCTACAGCAATTAGACTATCTGCTATGAAAATTATTTTTTTACGATTGAACCTATCAGCTATTACTCCACCTAGCGGTTGAATAAGTACCTGTATCCCAACTGAACAAAAATATGCTATGGATAGATAAATTGGGTCACCATAAGTAATTGTGATATACCAGACTATTGTAAAACTAACTATACTCGAACCAAGCATAGAAACCATTTGACCAGCATAGAATTGTAAATAATTTCTGAAATCTTGTTTTGTAGGAACGTATCTTGGGGAACTCATGAATAATGTATATTGTATAATATTAAAAGAATAAATCACAAGTTAAGGTCACAACTTGTGATATTATATACATCCTTATTTATTTCTTTCAATGATTTTATGCTTTAAATAGTATATTAAGAAAAATGTTGAACTGTATATCAAGGCATCAATTGCAAAAATAAACCCATAAATATTGAAATAGTCTTTTAAGGAAGATATGGGTTGGTCTTCTACTGAAAAAACAAATATTAGCATAATAAGGATTAGAATGACAAGAATAAAGATAGCACTTAGAATTATCCATTTAGTGAATAATTTGCCTTTATATAGAAGTGATCCTACTATACCTGCAACAAACGCTGATAAAAAGCA
>BPTO01000382.1 GCA_023705985.1 Candidatus Heimdallarchaeota archaeon
GACCACCGAGATCTACACTCTTTCCCTACACGACGCTCTTCCGATCTATAAATTTCATACTGATTTGTATTGTTTTCGCTTGAAAGATAGAAAGAGGTATCTGTCTCAATCAATTCAGGAACATCTTTATGAACAAGATAGATGTAATCTACTTCAAGTTTAAAAGCCTTATTTAGACAATTGTCATAACCCCAGTAAATCATCAAATCGGTTTCGGTGTCTTTCCATTCAACTCCGTCTAATAAAACATCAAATACATACCAAGTATCAGCATATATGTACGTTGTTTCACTGGTGTATATACTGCCTACATAGTTTCCCCAATGCCCATCCTGAACTATAAATAGATATTGACTTGCTGTTCTATACAATGTTTCGTTTATCCTAAATTTTATCTTAAGAACATTATATACTTCTGCATTTGCTGAAAAAGTAGTATCATAATCAATATAAAAATAAGTATTAGTTAAATTATCTATTTTTGCTGTAAACAAACCATCAGTATAGTACTCATTCTGAAAGAATACTGAAGCATCCCAATTCTCATCATCTCCTTCAGTCCAATCCCAAGCATCTGATAGTTCTGTTTCAGCATAATCTGTTTCATCTGCATAAGAGGGAGTGAAATAAAATTTTGAATAAAAACCATCACTTTTAAGCTTAATATAATCATAATAATCGTTTTCGCTTGAATCTGGTACATCACTGTCATTTCTTTCTATTAATATTCTGAATCCTTCTTTTTGTTCACCTGACCAATCACCTAAAGTCCAATTTACTTCATGTAAATTTAATTGTAAAATGGTATATTCTCCATCTCCAAACCAATAATCTAAATAATTCAATTCTTCAGATTTTAGATTATTCCATGTACCATCAGCTCCGTCATCAATTCTTTTAAGTTTGTGATTATCTCCAACAGTAGCAGTTTTAACTTTAAATTCTAAAATATAATATTTATCAGCGTCAATTATTCCAACTCCCCCACTGTCTATACCTCTTATGCCCATCCACCACCAATCATACGCCCCAGTTACGTTTTGTAATAAATCATTGTTTCCCCCATGACTTAAGCAACTTCTTGGATCATCGGTAGGCATAAATTCTTCTGCATCTCCCTCATTGAAATCCCAAGCATCGTTTAGTATATCGTAAGCGTAATCACCAAACCAATTATCATTTGAATAAACTCTCAATTCATACTCTTTGTTTTCCAATTCACCATAATGAGTAATAGTTCCATGACCAAATTCATCTGTTGTAACACTATAAGAATATTCTATAGTTTGAGCAGTTCTATCCAAAATTTCTACATAATAATCTCTGAAAGAATCTTGAGCAAATTTGTAATTATCAACTACAATCCCATCAAAATCTATTTGATTTACATCATAAGAGATAGTTTTTATTATTGTAGAAGTTTGAAAGATCCTGAAGTTGTCGAAAAAGTTCGTTAAATCAAAATCTGTTAAAGTTGTTGTGAGAGTAACTGAATCAGTATGTGTAAAAATAAACTCTGTGATCCATCTATCAGTTGTTGAATCATCGTGAGTAACTGTTTGATCATCTGTTGTTAAAGTCATCATACCTGATTCTAAGTAGACAGAATAAG
>BPTO01000383.1 GCA_023705985.1 Candidatus Heimdallarchaeota archaeon
GTTGGGCAGACTTCAATATTGGGGCGTGGAACGGATATAATAGACTTATTCTAGATGCTGATATTGTTCCAGACAGTTCTTCACAATCAGCTAGAATACTTGTACGGGATGCAAATAGCATGGAGATACTTTACGCTATCCACCCATCACAAATTTATGGTAAAATTGATCTTTCATCATACGTAGATCTTACCTCTACATCTCTTAAACTTGAAATTCATGGTTACTGTAAATTCGATAAAATAAGAATATACACTCCTAACTTATTTATTTATAATCTTCTTTTAGATGATAACGCAGAAGATTTTGGAATAGAGATACTTAATGGCTTAAATGAGCAAGGAGAGAATCCTGCTTTTAGCAGTTACAGTAAGCTACTAGATTTCGCACCTGGAGTAGCAGCAGGAGCAACTTTAGAGACAAGAGATTATTTTATTCCTTACTTGAATGAAATTAATTTAGTCGGATTAGTCAGTCGCAGTTATTATGAAAATGAAGAGTGTATTAACGATTCTATCGAAATAATAATCCAAGCCATTGAATACTATGGTAAATCTTTTGAAATTCACACTCTTTATTCCACTTTTGATATGTTTGACCAACAACCTACTTCTTTCAGCATTCCTTTAAACCAATTTGTTGGTAAAGATATTAAGTTTAAACTTAAGGTTAAGGTTATAACCAACCGCCTTGATCCTTCCTATTTACCAGATTTATTTGTTTCTTATTTTGGTATAACTGCTAAATCAAACTCTAAAATCAATTCACGATTTATTGATGCTTACGATTTTGCTACAAAAGACATGTTTACTCAAATCACTCCTGCAATGGTTAGTGGAGAAGAAAAACTTGTACTAGCCAGAGATCGTTTAGGTGACATTGCAACTTACCGAGCTTTCCTTGGTACAACTACAAATGTCACTTATTTGAGTGGTTATGACCTCTCAGAATATTTGGATACAAGTTCAGGAACAGATGGATGGGTACCTAGTTATGGAGGTAATGGTCTATCTGCTGATTTATCGACTTCCTCAGAAGCTGTTATCAGTTTAAATAATGAACAACCTGATTTCACTGCAGGTTATCTCGAAACATCTTTCGATTTAAACTGTTATGGATTAGCAGCAGGGATAGTTTTCAGATATTATAGCGATACAGAGTTTTGGGCAATAACTGTTCAACGAATGGAAGAGGGAAGAGATATAGCTCATCTCATCCATAATGGTGACATTGTTAAAAGTGCTCCTTTAATGAGAAAACTCAGCAATCTTGTTACAATTAAAATCGAGAAAAATTGTTTTCTTGATTATTATGAATATAGTTATCTTGATTATTATCAATTTAGTATTGGCGAACAATATCTTTTCAAACACAGCACCTCTGATCCAGGAACCAAGCTTGGTCTCTATTACCGCATTATCGATAATACCAAATCCCAGCAATACGCCTATCCAGTCGTCTTTCGCAGTTTCACTTTATACACAATTGGTCCTTATGATGTTACTCGAGTATATATGAAAGTACAAAATCCTACTTCTAAAGAAATTACTTTACAAATAAAAGAAATATTTTTCACAGAAGATGATTATTTAGGAGAA
>BPTO01000384.1 GCA_023705985.1 Candidatus Heimdallarchaeota archaeon
GATAAGGCCACGTGACTGGAGTTCAGACGTGTGCTCTTCCGATCTCTTTATCTTCTATTGAAAAAATTGTATAAAAAACTGTTGAAATGTTAGATTCACTTATTTTTGCAATTAGATCATAAGCTTCTTCGCTTCCTTTTTTTCCACCAATAAGCATATTTTTTTCAATAGAAGATAAAGCATCAGAAGTAGCATCAGAAGGAAGATATGGTGGATTCCAAATAATTACATCTGGACTGATTTTATAAAAGGATTGCAATTTATTTGCACATATGATGTCAAAAGGGTTACAGAGATTATTTAATCTGTGATTCAGTAAGATTGTTTCTGTAGCTTGATAGGAAATGTCAGTTACAATGAAGTTTACTTCAGGGTGTTTTTTAGCTAAATAAATAGAAATGATTCCAGAACCTCCACCTATTTCCATAACAATCTTCGAGTTTGGAGGTAATTCAATATTATCTAACATAAGAAATGAATCATCTGAGGGAAAATAAACTTCTTTGGGAAGGCTTAGTTTTACATCGTACTTCGGGAATACATGATATTCTGCCATACTTCTTCCCCTGTTTGTTTTTTTAAATGGGAATATATTTCAATTATTTCTTCTAGCGTTAATGTAAAAATCCTTCGTTCTGCATAGGGAAGAGAATCAAGAATTGTATGTGTGTGAAGTGTTGTTTTCTTTGCTTTTCTTTTTAAAAACCCATTTAAAGCGCTTAAAACTAGCTTTTTCTTAAGTGTAAAAAGCACCGTGTTGAAAATTTCAAAATCTTTTATATCTTCTACTTTCTTTTCTTTTGTCGGCTCTATTCTCACTAACGCTGAATCAATTTTAGGTTGAGGATAATATGAACCTCTCTTTACTGTACGGAGATATTTACATGAAGCAAGTAATTTAATCATAACAGATATTCTGGAATAGTTCTTCGTTCCAGGTTTTGCTATAAGTCTTTGAGCAAACTCTTTTTGATACATAAGAATTGCACTATCAAATTGATTTTCAAGAAGTTTGAACGTTATAGGTGATGAAATTTGATATGGTAAATTTGAAACACATTTATTGAAATTCGGAAAGGGAACTTTAACAGCATCACCAAACAGTATTTCTACGTTGGAGAAAGAACTCATTAATTCCTCTAAATAATTGACCAACCTTTTATCGGATTCTATTACGTATAATTTTTTCGCTAACTTAGCTAAACATAGTGTTAATGTTCCGTTTCCACCCCCTATTTCCATAACAATATCTGATTGGTTTATGTTAGCTTGATTGATCTGAAAATTCACAACATTTGCATTGATAAGAAAATTTTGACCTTTATATCTGGAAGGGCTGATATGTGCTTTTTTTAGTGAATTAAAAACGTGTTTCTTCAAATCACTTGTTGAATTCCAGCATTGCATTAGTAAAACCGAAAATTGAATGTTTATCTTCTAGCAGTAGATTCTAAGCTTGTTGTAAAAATTCTGTGCTTTTCTTCACCTTCTATTTCTTGCAAAACTCTTTTACTAATCATTCTACGGATATCAGAGATTTTTGTACGTTCTTCAATATCTGTAAGTGACACAAA
>BPTO01000385.1 GCA_023705985.1 Candidatus Heimdallarchaeota archaeon
TGGTCAATCAGTTGTTATTTACAGTTGATGAACGGTTTAATAGGGAGATGATTCTAATGGCAGCAGATGGGATTTCTTCCTATTTAACCTCGATGGGCATCTCTCCAAATACTTTGAAGTTTGTGCCTTTTGATGAGACAGCAGAATTTAAGATGTTTGAAAGTGATGTAGGTGCTGTTGACAAAATGGGAACGATTTTTGGTATTATCGGTCTGATTATCTCTATTGTTATCATTTTCAATACTTTAAGCAAGATGATTAATGCTCAACGACAGAATATTGGTCTATTTCTTTCACTGGGATCTAAAAAAGGTAAAATTCTTTTACATTATTCAAGTATAACTCTTATTTTAAGCTCATTCGGTATAATAATAGGTATTCCTTTAGCTTATGGATTAGCAATCGGTATGGCTAAATTAACGACAAGTATGTATGGATTTCACCAAATAGCTCTGACAATTCCTGTCTTAGAATTTGTTTATGGAGGAGTTATAACAATAACAATATGTTTTCTTGGTTCCATTTTTAGTGCTTTATCAATTTCGTCTGCAACACCAAAGGAAGCTATGAGTGTAGTGTTTACTAGGATTAAAACAACAGGTAAATCAGTAGCTGAAAGAATGCTTGGATGGATTCCTTTATTCAAATCCATTCACATGGTTGTTCCATTAAGAGAAGTATTTCTTAAGAAGAGAAAGAGTTTGATAACTATCGTTGCTTTGATTACTTCTATGATTTTCCTAGTCAACTCATTAGCTATGGTTAATAACGTCTTTGCTGTGATGGGGAATAATTTTAATGAATATAATACATATGACATAAAAGTAATCTTTGAAACCCCTGTTTCAATTAATAATATCAAAAATTTTATGGGAGAAAGTAATCCTGAAGTTTTAAAAGATGTTAGTCACTATGAGGTATTTGTTAGTATCTATACAAAAATCATTCATAATAATGAATTACTGAGTTGGACTGAATTAGCATGTTATCAACAAAACTCTACTCTAAGAAATTTCAATGTAATCAAAGGAGAATTCGAACAAAATTCTGATTTAGACAAGGAATCAGTATTACTTGGTAACACCATTGCAGGGAAGTATAACGTAAAAATAGGCGATGAGATTGAAATTGGAATTCTTGGTAATTATTCGGTAACTGTTACAGGATTTGTAGGAGAGCTGATAGATTATGCGGTATTATGGACTTATGAATCATTTCAAGAGAGTAATGTAAATCATCTCTTCGGAATTCCAGATAATTGGGTTAATGGAGCAATTTTTACTGTAAATGATGAAGCAGATCTACAAGCAATCCGAGCAGAATTTGAAGATAGATTTAATGTAGCGATGTGGACAGAATTAGAAATAGTTAGAGAGTCTGTATTCAGTATGATTCAAGCATTATTAGGAATTATGGTGCTATTCTTGGGAATAGGGATTCTAATTGGCGTAATGTTTAGTTTTCAATCGATGTACATGGCTTTTGTAGATAGACATCAGGATTTTCTGTCATTTAAAGCAATGGGTACTAAAACGAAGTATTTGAGAAACATGA
>BPTO01000386.1 GCA_023705985.1 Candidatus Heimdallarchaeota archaeon
CCCAGGGTTGTTTATTTGATGCGGAAGGAGCCCATTGTGCAGCTTCTAAGCATTTCTGTATTTTTTCTTTTTCAACAAGTTGATCTTTATATTTTCGAATACTCCTACGAGTTTTTAGAAGATTTAAAGCGTCATTCATTTTTTTCTCCTATTAAAGTATGAGTTATCTTATTAAAAATGTATTTCAAAATTCTATATTGTAGCTTATTTTGTGTTGTTAATGTATTGTAATAAATAGTAAGAAAAATAAGAACTGATTAAGTAAACGTATAGGTGCATTACTGTAACATTTAGCAAAATACACAAAGTTTAAACTTTTTAGAATGGAGAAACAAGGAAAAAGAAAACGAAGAATTTCTTGAAGGTTGTTTAATTCTAATGTGAATATTTATATGGAAGATTAACCTATCCACAGTAACGGATAGCTGAGTTAATTGTCAATCGAAAAAAGAGCGCAACATGGTACAACTTGGAGTGCATGGAAGATATTTCTAAGCAATCTAGCGCAAAGTTACGTTGATTTTTTTTATTGGGTAAAACATCTTTTTTTTCCTCTAAATGATCCTTTACAACCTGAAAAAGTTTACAAAAAAGTTCTTAGTCCTTATGGTAATTTCTTTAGATGGTTTCATCGACTTTTATTTCCTCAAAGAGGAACCACAACCGTATTGAAAGTTATGTTTAACATTGAGACATTAAGTGCATATTTTCATAATCTTCGTCCTTCTCTAATAGACAGGAGTTTAATTGATAGCGCTCGACCTTTTCACCTTGAAGGAAGTACGGAATATGGTGCTCTATTAGTACATGGATATTGCTCTAATCCAGCAGAAATGAGAGAGTTGGGAGAGGTATTAAATGAGAAGGGTTACACTGTCGAAGCTGTTTTACTTAAAGGTCATGGAACAACGGTAAGAGATCTTACTACAACTGATTTCATTGATTGGTACGAATCAGTTCTACAAGGATATGATGAACTATCAAAAACATGCACCAACATCTCAATTCTAGGGCATTCAATGGGAGGAACTTTATCTTTGCTTCTTGCAGCAAATAGAAATGTGGACGCAATTATCAGTCTTTGTGCCCCTCTGGATTTAGGAAAACTGTATAATGGTTTACCTATCCCTATACTCCCAGCATTTTCCAAATTCGTTAGTAAATGGCCAAAGAAAAAGAAACACTTGAAATTGCACGATGAAGCAGGAGTAGAATCATATCGAGCGTCAAGTTTGTCTGGTGTTGTTGAAATGTTCGATTTGATGGAAGTTACAAGAGAAGATTTGAAGAAAATTGAAGCTCCGTTACTCATCGTTGGCGCAAAATATGATTATAATGTACCTCTCTCGAATATTAGCTTACTGGAACAAGTAGTAAAAAGCAAGAGAGTTGAGACATTTACTGCTACAAAATCTGGACATAGTGTTCTTTTTGATAAAGATAAAGAGGAGATATTCCAAAAAGTCGTAGAATTTCTAGAATCGTTAAAACAGAATGAAGAAAGAGAAGAAGTTGATGGTGAAATGAAATGATAACAGAGAAAAAAGAAGA
>BPTO01000387.1 GCA_023705985.1 Candidatus Heimdallarchaeota archaeon
TGAGAAAAAATCTGAATTTGACTTAGAAAAAGAGAAGCTAGAAGAGCGTATTTCTGAGATTGAGAAACTCGAATCATCCAACGAACCTACTTGCCCAACTTGTTATCAAAAAGTAAATCCTACAATACTTAAAGAAGTTATACAATCGTTTGTAAAGAAAAGAGAAGAACAGGTAACTAATATTGAAGTGACAATTTCCGAGATTGAAGAACTAAATAAAAAACTAGATACTATTAATACTCAACTTGAAAGCTATTCAAATGATAAAAAAGAAATTGAAGAAGCGCAGGATAATATAGGTACTATTCAAAATCAAATCAATATTTTACAAGAAAAGCTCTCTGATTTTCCCCAAACTAAAGATATTGAGAGTTACAATAATGAGATCGAAGAGATTGATACAGCAATTATAGAAATAGCAGTACAAAAGGGTGAAGTTGAATATATACTCAAAAAGAGTGACGAAGAAGGGATTGACATTCAACAACTTGAATTTCAAGAGAAGTTTATCAATCTTATTGAAAATAAGGTCAAAGAATACAAAAGAGACGTTTTAGAACAGAAATTAAATGATGTAAAAAACATAATCAAAGATAAGTGGTCAAAAATCTGGAAGAAGGATGTTTGGTCTATTGATTTTGATAAAGATTTCATTCCTACACTCAAGTTCAAAGGTAATGAACAGACTCTTCGAGGTCTTTCCGGTAGCGAGAAAATAATGCTCAGTGTCATTATGCGCGCTGCTCTTCTAGAAAAGATTATGGACATCAAGACCTTAATATTAGATGACCCTTCAATTTTTCTCGATACTCATAATCTTCAACATGCTGCATCCTTCTACCAAGAACTGATTAAACAGAATCATCTTTCTCAGATCATTTTAACTTCGTTTGACGAAGAGTTTAAAAATTATTTAAAGGCAGATAATGTGATAAACCTTGAGTAGAGCAAAAATACAGTTCATCTTTGACACCAACCTTTTTTGGTCTTTGTTTGAATGTAAGAAAGCTGGTATAATTGAGAAAATTGCTGATATTTTCAAGTTTAACTCTGAAATAAGTTATGTTATACCGAAAACTGTCTTGAGGGAACTTTCCGGTAAATACCAAAATAAAATTCCTTACCTCCAGAAGCATTTAGTTTTTCAAGAAGAAGACATTCCTGATTCAGCTATTGAAAAATTAATTAGAATTAATCAATTGTTAGAATTTGATGACCGATGCTTTGATAAAGAAGAGAAGGGTGATCTCAAGATTATTCAAACAGCAATAAACCATAACTCTAAGGATATTGTAACAACAATAGTTACTAATGATGAGGGTATTCACAGATTTTTGAGAAAAGTTATTCCAGAAGCGGATGTCAGAGAGATCTGGATACCTTCTTTTATGCGTTTTATGTCTAAACAAGCTGTAGAAAAAGAAGTTAAAGCAGACTTTGAGGAAACAGCAAAAATGTTAGATAAAAATATTGAATCTTATAGAGCTAAAGAAGAAAGAGGTTTAATACCCATAAGAGATTTTGATAAAATATTAATCTCTTCAACT